>JAWVFY010000471.1:0-3583 GCA_033855575.1 Solirubrobacteraceae bacterium | reverse complement strand
GTGATAACGGTCGCGCCGAATTCGCGGATGCGTTCCAACTCCGCAGGGAGATCGACAATCGTTTCCCAATTAACAATTTGATCGACTACGTCGCGCCCGATTCCTTCCACCGCGCGCAACGCGTCACCCCGCGCCGCGAGGACGCGATCGGGCGTCTCAAAAACTTCGAGGAGTTTCCGCAAGCGCACCGGCCCCATGGTCGGAAGCATGTTGAGCGCGATGCAGGCTTCCGTGGGGGTCATTGCTTCAGCAGCGCGGCTGGGCAGAGTATCGCCCTGCCAATTTGGGCGCAGCCAACGAACTTAGAATGGAATCTCGTCGTCGTCCGGTCCGGCGGGCGCCGCTTTCGGTGGCGGGGCCGGTCTGCTAGGGCGTGAGCCACCGGAGCTTTCCTCATCTCCGCCGCCTCCGCCTGCCCCTGCACCTCCGCCGCCAGGACGGCCGCCAAGAAGTTGGAGACCTTCACCGACGACTTTCAGCTTGCTCCGTTTTTGTCCGGATTGCTTGTCGTCCCAGGTATCGAGTTGGAGGCGTCCCTCGATAAAAACGGGGCGCCCTTTTTTTAAATATTCACCGGCGATTTCCGCCGTCCGTCCCCACAAAGTCACATCGACGAACGTCGTTTCCTCGCGCTTCTCGCCGTTCTCGGCGGTATAGACGCGATTCACGGCCATGCCCAATTCCGTGACGGCTGTTCCTTTGGGGGTGTATCGGACCTCTGGGTCGCGGGTGAGGTTTCCGAGGAGGATTACTTTATTGAAACTGGCCATGCCGCTTTTCTAGCGGAATTATTTGGCCTCGGCCAACTTTTTCGCGGACCGTTCTTTCTTCTCCTGTTTCGGGCGCAGCTTCTGGTAATGCTGACGGTAAACTTCCGGATCGAGCTTGAACTTCGCCCGCAACTTGGTGATCAACTGCGGGTCTGCGTGGAAAATAAAATTCACGTAATGGCCGGCATCGAGTTCGCCCGCAACGTAGGCAAACTGGCGCTTGTCCATCTTCTGGACCTGCTCGATCTCGGCCCCTACATTTTGAAATTCGGACTCAAGGCGATCGACCACGTCCTTGACGGTGTCTTCCCTGCCCTGGGTGTTGAGCACGAGCAAAGCTTCGTAACGATTCTTCATGATTCTTTTGGAGTCGGCCCACCCTCGGGCGTGCCTGATTCTGGATTTTTGTTGAACAGGTTCATCGCGGAAAGCAGGCCATTGTCAATCGCGCATTTCACCGCATCCGCGGCGCGGGCGATGGCTTTCCCCACCAGCGGACGCTCTTCCTCGAAGAAGCGGCCGAGGACATAATCGACCGCGCCTTCCCTCGGCGCCGCGCCGATGCCAACCCGCAGCCGCGGGATTTCCTCGGTGCCCAATTGGACGATGACCGACTCGAGCCCGTTGTGGCCGCCGGTGCCGCCATCCGGGCGTAACCGCAAACGCCCGAGCTCGAGCGCCATGTCGTCCAGCACCAGCAGAATTTCCGACGGCTCGACCTTGTAAAAATGAGCGATGGCCTGGACGGGTTCGCCACTTCGATTCATATAGCTGGTCGGCTTGACCAGGATCGTCTTTTCGCCCTTCGCCCAAAGCGCGTGCCAGCTCTTCGACTGCTGCCACCCGAGCCCCCACTCCGCCGCTAGCCGGTCGATCACGTCAAAGCCGACATTGTGACGCGTGCCGTTGTATTCCGCTCCCGGATTCCCCAGGCCAACGACCAGCCGAATGGCGTTTAGAGTAGACATGCGATGGGTGGATCGGCCGCTCCGCGGGCGGTGCTAAAAAGAATGCGGCATCGCCGCCTAAAATAACATCGAGCGATCCCGCCGTCGGGACTCGATTCCTCTACTACTTCTTCTCTTTTTCCTTCGGTGCCGCGCCACCCGGAGCCGCTCCGCCCTCAGGTTCTTCCTTCTTCTCGCGGATCACTTCCGGGCCTGCCGCCGCTTCTGCTGTAGCCGCCACCGGCTCTTCTTCCACGGTCGGAGCGAGGACTGAGAATGCCGTCAGGTCCGGCTGAATTCGGGTGCTGACACCGGAGGGCAATTGGATTTCACGCACGTGAATCGAGTCGCCGATATTGAGCGCGGAAACGTCGACGCGGAGGACATCGGGCAAATCGCGCGGCAGACATTCGATCGCGAGGGTACGAAGATTCTGTTCGAGCAAGCCGCCCATGTTTTTGACGCCGTTCGCTGTGCCGACCGGCTCGAGCGGGACGTCGGCCTCGATCACTTCATCCTGCGAGACCACGTGGAAATCGATATGCAAGACGGCGCCTCCCAGAGGCGCATGTTGCACTTCCTGCACCAGTGCGAGCCGGCTTTTCCCGGCGATCTCGAGTTCCACCAAAATGTTTTCGCCCGCCGCGTGGCTGAGCAACGCGTTGATATCTCGCTTCGAAACCTGGAGCGCCTCGGGTTTATCCTTCGAGCCGTACATTACCGCCGGCACCGAGCCGCTCGCCTTCAGTTTCCGCACCGCCGAACGCCCAATGGCCGTTCGCCGTTCCGCCGTGAGTTTTACCTGCTTAGCCATGTGTCAATTTTGTTTGCCGTCGTTATCGATCTTGAACAGCGAGGAAACCGATTCGTCATTGTGGATTCGTTTCATGCCTTCGCCGAGAAGCTCGGAGATGCAAAGCACGGTGGTCTTGAATCCTTCCACCGGCCGCACGGGCGTGCTGTTCGTGGTAATTAATTCTTCAATCTGGGATTTTTGCAACCGGGGAATCGCGATATCGACCAGGACCGCATGGGCGACCCCGGCGTAGATATCCAGCGCGCCGTGCTCTTTCAGGACGGTCGCGGCGGAAGTGAGCGTGCCCGCGGTCTCCGTGAGGTCATCGACCAGGAGGACATCGCAGCCCTCGACATCGCCGATCACATAAAGCGCTTTTGTTTCGGTCGCGCTCTTCCGCTGTTTGGCCACGATCGCGAGGTTTGCCCCGAGCGCCTGCGAATAGGCGGACGCCATCTTTAATCCCCCGACGTCTGGTGAGACCACCACCGTCTTGCGGGTCAGGCGCGTCCGCAGGTATTTCAGCAAAACCGGCATCGAATAAAGATGGTCCACTGGAATGTCGAAGAACCCCTGCACTTGCTGCGCATGGAGATCCATCGTCAGGACCCGGCTCACCCCGGCGGCATGCAGCAGGTTGGCGACCAGCTTTGCCGTGATGGGCACCCGCGGCTGATCTTTACGGTCCTGGCGGGCGTAGCCAAAAAACGGTATGACCGCCGTGATCCGATCGGCGCTGGCACGGCGCGCTGCGTCCACCATGATCAGCAATTCCATGAGATGCTGGTTCGTGGGCGGACAGGTCGGCTGAATGATGAAAACGTCGCGGCCGCGGATGTTCTCATCGATTTTGACGTAGGTCTCGCCATCCGGAAAAGAGCTGATCGTTGCCTGGCCCAAAGGCGCGCCGATGTAATCGCAGATTCGCTGGGCCAGCTCCCGATTGGCGGAGCCGCTGAAGACCTTCATCTCGGGTTGGAGCGCAAACATAATCTCGAAGGGGCGCTAACTTAGGCGCGCCAATGCGCCATTGGCAATCGCCGATTCGAAAGACTTTCCCGGTACAAAAA
>JAWVFY010000470.1:0-2588 GCA_033855575.1 Solirubrobacteraceae bacterium | reverse complement strand
GTTCCTGCGCGGCGAGGGGCTGATCGACGCGCCACACGCGGCCGGCCTGACCGACGACCTCGCCGCGAACGTCGTCGAGGTGCGCGGCCCGCTGCTGCGCGATCCGGGCGCGCGGCGCTTCTACACGACGTCGTCGTGCGGGGTCTGCGGGCGCGGCGCGCTCGACGAGGTCGCGGTCCACGCCCCGCCCGCCGTGCCCGGGCCGGTGGTCGACCGCGGCCTGCTGGCCGCGTTGCCCAGCCGCCTGCGCCAGCCGGGCTTCGAGCGCACCGGCGGCCTGCACGCCACCGGCCTGATCGATGCCGGCGGAGAGCTGCTCTGCGTCCGCGAAGACGTCGGCCGCCACAACGCGATGGACAAGGTCGTGGGCCGGGCGCTGCTCGATGGCGGCCTGCCGCTGCACGACCGGATCCTGTGCGTGAGCGGCCGGCTGTCGTTCGAGCTCGTCCAGAAGGCCGCGGTGGCCGGGGCGCCGATCCTCGTCGGCGTCGGCGCGCCCACCTCGCTGGCGGTCGAGCTGGCCGCCGATCGCGGCCTCACGCTGGCCGGCTTCGCGCGCGGCGACCGCGTCAACGTCTACACGGGCGCCGAGCGCGTCTCCTAAGGAGTTCGCACCACCTGGGCCGTGATCGTCTTGCGGCGCACGGACAGTCCCGCGCGCCGGATCTCGGCCGTCAGCTGGGGGTGCGGATGGGCCGCACGGCGCAGGGAAGGCGACACGTGCAGGCCCCCCGCCTGCAGGGCGATCGTCACGCTCGAGGCACCGGGAACGAACGTGACGACCAGGGCGCCGTTGCGCAGCGCCGCCTTCGCGCCAGGGGCCGAGATCTGCGCGAGGCCCGGTGCCCGCCGCGTGAAGGCCAGGCCGCTGCGCGGCCGCAGCGTCAGCGAGGTGATGCTGCGGTCCGGGCTGCTCGCCTGCACGCTGAGCGCGGGCCGGCCGCCGTGCAGCCGGCCGATCCGCGCCGAGATCTTCGGCGCCCGGATCTGGTCGCAGCCCACCATCGTCGCGGTCGTCGAGGCCGTGGCGTGGGCACCGGAATGAGCGATGAACGTGCCGTCGAGCGTGCCGGCGCCCGGCTCGCAGAGGTCGCGCGCGACGGAGACTGGGCTGCCCGGTCCCGCGTCGATCGTCAGCACGAACCGGCTCAGCGGCACGTCGAAGATCCCGTCGAAGGTGTTGATCAGCCGGCCGCCGGGCCCGAAGCTGATCGCCCCGGTCAGGTCGATCGACAGCCCGCCGCGCAGGGCCACGCGGAGCTCGGGGAGCGTTCCGCCCGAGGCGACGAACGTCACGCGCCCGGTCAGCGGTGCGGCCAGCAGCGGGCTGTCGACGCGTGCCGAGCCGACGACCGCGGTCGCCGGGCAGGTGCCCGCCGTGTAGGAGGCCAGCGGGCAGGCGTTGCCCAGCGAGAGGGCGTTGGCGCCGAGGCCCGACGGCAGCGCCACCGAGACGCTGCGCGCGTTGGCCTCACCCGGCTGCTGGGTCACCGTGACGGTGACCGCGGGCTTCCCGCCCTGGCGCACGTCGTCGCGCGACGCCCCGATCGCCGCGGCGATCTTCGGCGCGAACGGCAGCTTGTCGCAGCCGGTCGGCGTGAAGCCGCCCGAACCCGACGCGGTTTGTCCGGCGTAGGTCCCGATCGTCACCGTCGTGTTCGCGGGCCCGCACGATGTCGGGTTGGTCTCGAAGGCGTTGCCGCTCGAGGTCTTGGCCAGCAGCGTCAGTGACTGGTGGTCGATGCGCAGCGCGGTGTCGCTGGGGGTCAGGATCGTCGTGGACTGCGGGATCGCGTCGACGGTAGACGTCAGCCCGCCGTCGCTCGGGCGCACGACCGCAGGGGACTCCAGGAAGACCTTCGCCCCGAGCGCGGGCCGCAGGACGATCCCCAGCCGCGCGGCCTCGCCACCGGTCACGGGGAGGTTGTAGACGTCGCCCGGGATCGTCTGCTCGCCGAGGTCGACCAGGCCGAGGACGATCGCCACGTCCGCCTTGACCACGGTGGTGCCGACCTTCGTCGTCGCGGGACAGGCATCGGCGGTGAACTGCGCCTTCGCGCAGGTCCCGCCCGTGGCCTGGGGGTTGCCGAGGACGCCGGGCGGCAGGTCCAGGCGCAGGCTCTTGACGTCGTCGCCCCCGCTGGTCGCCCCGAGGCCGGAGACGTCGAAGGCGATCGTGAAGTCCGAGTGCGCGCCGGCCGCCGCGTTGGCGGGCGTGGCGGTGACGTTCGTGACCGCCGGGGCCGCCGTCGCGGTCGTGCTGGTCGCGAGGGCGATGCCGATCGCGAGGGCGACGGCGCGCAGCTGGACAGGCATGGTGGGATCTCCTCGGCGTCAGGGGGGTGACGCCCGAATGGGGGTGGAGAGCCAAGTATGCCGACCCGACGCTCCGAGTTCACGTAGATCTACGCGGCCTGGACCGCGACGTCGCCGCGGCGCGCCGCCTCGGCGTGCGCGCGGCTGTCGCGGCCCGAGATCAGCACCGCCGAGAGCACGAAGCCGAGAGCGGCGAACCCGGCGCCGATCAGGAACGCGTCCTGGAACCCCTTCGTCAGGGCGACTGGATCGTGCACCGCCGACCCGGTGGC
>JAWVFY010000469.1:0-4767 GCA_033855575.1 Solirubrobacteraceae bacterium | reverse complement strand
CGCAACTCATCGCGTCGGAGACGTTCAGGGCGATGGAGGTCTACCTGGTGATCGCCGCGATCTACTTCGCCGTGTGCTATCCGGTGTCCCAGCTGCTGCTGCTGCTCGAACGCAGGGTGCGCGCCGGAACGCCCCTGACGCTCGGGCGCCGTCGCCGGGTCCGCAAGACCCGGGCACTGCTCGCGGCAGGGGCGGTCGCATGAGCGCACTCATCGAAATCCGCAACCTGAGCAAGTCGTTCGGCCCGGCGACGGTGCTGCACTCCGTCGACGTCGACGTCGAAGCGGGCCACATACTCACCATCCTTGGCCAGAGTGGTGGCGGCAAGAGCACTCTGCTTCGCTGCATCAATCTGCTCGAGATTCCGAGCGGGGGCGACATCACGATCGCGGGACACCCGGTCGTCTCCGACGGTCAAGTCGTCGTCAAGGATCTCTGCCGGCTGCGGCAGAAGGTCGGGATGGTCTTCCAGAGGTTCAACCTGTTCCCTCACCTCACTGCCATCGAGAACGTCATCCTCGCGCAGACGAAGGCCGCCGGCATCTCCGAGGACCAGGCGATCGAGACCGCCGTAGGCCTCATCCGTCGAGTCGGGCTCGCTCACCGCGCGATGGCCTTCCCCGACCAGATGTCCGGCGGCGAGCAGCAGCGGGTTGCGATCGCACGGGCGCTTGCCCTGAAACCGACGGCGCTGCTCTTCGACGAGCCGACCTCGGCACTCGACCCCGAATCGACTCGCGAGGTACTGACGGTGATGCGCGAACTTGCCGAAGGTGGCATGACGATGGTCATCGTCACCCACGAGGTGCCGTTCGCTCAGCAGATCTCCGACCAGGTGGTGTTCATCGACGCCGGCTACATCGTCGAGCGGGGTACGCCCAGCGAGGTGATCGGCGCGCCCCGGGAGGTGCGGACCCAGGCGTTTCTCAACGCCAGCGGCGCGTGATGAGTGCCGATACAACTGTTGTAGTCGGCGGCGGGATCGTCGGGCTGGCCTGTGCCTACGAGCTGGCGTCTGCGGGCCAGGAGGTCCACGTGGTCGACCGGTCGACGATCGGGACGGGCTCGTCGGTGGGCAACGCCGGCTGGGTGACCCAGAGCCACTGCTTCCCGGTGCCCTCCCCGGGCTCGGTTCGCGCGGCGCTCCGGTCCGTGGGGCGGTCGGACTCGCCGCTCTACGTGCGGCCGTCGCTCTCGCCGCGGTTCCTGCGCTGGCTGTACGAGTTCCGCAGGTTCTGCGGCAGGGCCGCCTTCGCCAGGGGAGCGGCCGCGTTGGCGAGCCTCGGCGAGCAGGCCGTCGCGCAGTACGAGAAGTGGCAGGGCGACGGGATCGAAACGACCCTGACCCGTCCCGGGTTGGTCCATGCCTTCCTCGACGAGGGTGAGGCCGCCCGCACGCTCGCACTTCAACGCTCCGTCGCCGACGGCAGGTTCGCCGTCCCGGACCAGCCGCTGACCGGATCGGAGATCACCAGTCTCGAGCCGGCGCTGCTGGGCACCGGGGTGCGCGCCGCCTACCTGGTCGAGGACGAAGCCCTGGTCGATCCGTCGGCGCTGCTCGAGTCGCTGCTCGCGCGGTTGAGGTCGCTCAACGTCGCGGTGACCGAGGGGGCCAGCGTGTCGGGCTTCGTCGTCGAGCGTGGCCGCGTGCGAGCCGCTGTGGTGGACGGCCGGCCGCTCGACTGCTCACGGGTGGTTGTCGCCAGCGGCACCTGGTCGGCGGACGTGCTGGACCTGCTCGGTGTCTCGGTGCGGATGCAGGCAGGGAAGGGCTACAGCTTCTCCGTGGACCTTCCCGTGGCGCCGCGGCGCCCGCTCTACCTCGGTGACAAGCACGTGGCGGTGTCGCCGCTGGGCTCGTCGACGAGGATCGCGGGCACGATGGAGTTCTCCGGCAACAACCTCCGGCTGGACTGGCGCAGGATCGAGGCGATCGCAACCGCGAGCCGACACTACCTCGGCGACTGGTTCGCCAACCCCGACGAGCTCATCGGGCGGATCGACAGCCCATGGGTCGGCGGGCGGCCGATGGTCCCCGACGGTCTGCCCTTGATCGACCGCCTGCCCAACGTCGACAACGCGTACGTCGCCACGGCGCACGCGATGCTCGGCGTGACGCTGGCCCCGACGACGGCATCGGCGCTGGCCGGGCTGGTCATCAGCGGCCGGAAGCCACCGGTGCTCGAGCCCTTCGGTTTCGACCCTGCCCGAAGTTTGGCCGGATGACTGGTCCGCGGTTGAAGCAGCACGCCACGCGGGTCGGCGGTGTGACGTATAGCTTCAACGGCCTGGTGGAGTTGATGGCCAAGGCCACGCCTCTGCGATCTGGCGACGAGCTGGCCGGCTGCGCGGCGTCGTCGGACGCCGAGCGCGCGGCCGCGCAGTGGGCGCTGGCCGACACCGGTCTGGAGGTGTTCCTCGAGGAGATGGTGGTCCCCTATGAGGACGACGAAGTCACTCGCCTGATCATCGACAGCCACGACCGGATCGCCTTTCAGCGCATCTCGCACCTGACGGTCGGAGGGCTACGCGACTGGCTGCTGGACGTCGCCGCCGGCCCCGATCCGCTGGCAGCGGCTGCGACGATCGCCGGGGTCGGTCCGGCGATCACCCGGGAGATGGCCGCGGCCGTCAGCAAGATTATGCGCAACCAGGACCTGATCGCCGTCGCCCGCGCGATGACGGTGACGTCGGCCTTCCGCACCACAGTCGGCCTACCCGGCACGCTGGCCACCCGACTACAGCCCAATCACCCCACCGACGACCCCCGTGGGATCGCCGCGGCCACGTTGGACGGTTTGTTGCTGGGGTGTGGCGACGCGGTAATCGGCATCAATCCGGCCACCGATTCGCCGGAGGCCACCGCGGACCTGCTCGCCCTCCTCGATGGCATCCGCGTCGGCTACGCAATCCCGGTTCAGTCGTGTGTGTTATCGCATATCACCACGACCATCGAGCTGATCGAACGGGGCGCCCCCGTCGACTTGGTGTTTCAGTCGGTGGCCGGCACCGGGCCTGCCAACTCGGCATTCGGTGTCGACATTGCCTTGCTGCGTGAGGGTTTGGCGGCCGGCCGGTCGCTGCACCGCGGCACCGCCGGCGACAATGTGATGTATCTGGAAACCGGGCAGGGGTCGGCGCTGAGTTCGGATGCGCATCTGGGCATGGGCGGACAACCCGTCGACCAGCAGACGCTGGAAGCCCGGGCCCACGCGGTCGCGCGAGACCTGGAACCGCTGCTGGTCAACAGCGTGGTGGGATTCATGGGCCCGGAATACCTCTACGACGGCAAGCAAATCATCCGCGCGGGTCTGGAGGATCACTTCTGCGGCAAGCTGCTGGGCCTGCCGATGGGCGTCGACGTCTGCTACACCAACCACGCCGAAGCCGATCAGGACGACATGGACACCCTGGTGACCCTGCTGGGCGCGGCGGGCGTCGCGTTCGTCATCGCGGTCCCGGGTGCCGACGACGTGATGCTGGGCTACCAGAGCCTGTCGTTCCACGACGTGCTCTACGCTCGCCAGGTGCTTGGGCTACGGCCCGCACCGGAGTTCGAGGCGTGGCTGCGCGGCCTGGGGATAAGTGACGCTGCGGGCCGGGTACTGCCGGTCGACGTCGACCAATCGCCGCTGCGTGCACTGACGGACAAGGTCGGGGCGTGAGCAGCCCTGCGGCGCAGGAGTTCTGGGACCGGCTGCGGCTGACGACGCAATCCCGCATCGGCCTTGGCCGTGCCGGCAACGCGCTGCCGACCCCCCGCGTGCTGGAGTTCAACGTGGCTCACGCGGCCGCGCGCGACGCCGTCCACATCCCGCTCGATGTGCCAGCGTTCGCGGCCCGGGTGGCTGCGCTCGGCATCGGTGACCCGGCGGTGGTCGCCAGCCAGGCCATCAGCCGCGACGAGTATCTGCGCCGGCCTGACCTCGGCCGATCGCCAGCCAACCTGGAGCGGGTGCCGGCCGGCGCGGCCGATATCGGCGTGGTTCTCGCCGACGGGCTCTCGCCGCGCGCACTGGCCGATCACGGCACAGGCCTGCTGACCGCGTTGGTGACCACGCTGGGTGAGCGCTATACGATCGCCGCGCCCGTGATCGCCACGCAGGCGCGGGTCGCGCTTGGCGATCACATCGGCGCGCGCATGGGCGTGCGCACGCTGATCGTTGTCATCGGCGAGCGGCCGGGCCTGTCGGTCGCAGACAGCCTCGGCATCTACCTCACCCACCTGCCGCGTGCCGGTTGCTCCAACGCCGACCGCAATTGCATCTCCAACATCCACCCGCCCGAAGGCCTGGGCTACGCCGCCGCCGCCAGCGTGGTGACGGGGTTGGTCGAGGGTGCGCGGCGTCTCGGCCGGTCCGGGGTCGACCTCAAGGACACCTCACGTGCCGACGAGTTGACGGCGCGGTCGACGCTCGCCCCTTAATGAAATCCGACACGTCACTCCCTGGTCGGCAGCCGGCGTAAAACGACCGAAGGAGAGTGGTTAGCCAGGGGACAACGGTGTGGGCGGGACAACAGTCTCAACCAGACCGGTATCGACGTCGTACACAAGACCTGAGATTAGGAAAGTGGTCCCGTGGATCGCTTGCAGAAGAACATCGACATCGACGCGGAGCGACCCGACGGGGTCGCTGACCGACTTCGTTTCTAGCTCAAGCAACGGGACCTCGAAGTACTCGGCCAACAACTCGGGAAACGGCGCCAAATCCGTCATCCCGCAATCAGTGTGGTGCAGGATGACCAGGTTCCAATCCCCAGGGCGGT
>JAWVFY010000468.1:0-3819 GCA_033855575.1 Solirubrobacteraceae bacterium | reverse complement strand
GAACGCCACCGGCGTGCGCGCGCCGACGCGGGTCAGCCCCCCGCGCACGACGATGGCGCGCGCCGAGCCTCGGTTGTGCACGCGCACGGCGAGACGGACGTCGGCCTCACCGCTCGCGCGCAGCGTCGTCGTGACCGCCGGCGTCGCCAGATCGGCGACGCCGAGCGCGCGCAGGGTGACCGGCCGGTCGATACCGCCGTAGTTGAACCAGGTGCGATGCCAGCCCTCGGCCTTCATCCGGGCGGGATCGCGGTAGTCGGCGCGCACGACCAGGATGTGGCGTCCGGCACCGGCGGGGAAGGCCACCTCGAAGGGCTGATAGCCGCCGACGTGGGTGGCCCGCAGGCGCCCGTCGACCCACACCCGCGCCCGATGGTTGACCGACTCGAAGTCCAGCGCGTAGTCGCCCGCCCGCGGCACCGAGAAGCGCGTCCGGTACCAGGCGATCGTGCCCGCGAACGCGGTGGCGAGGCCGCTGCCCTGCAGCCGCTGCGGGTTGGCGTTGGGCGAGAACGGCACCCGCACCGTGCTGCCGGCGAACCCGCCGCGCGGCCAGCCCCGCGCCACCCCCGAGTTGCCGTGGTCGCTGCGCAGCACCCACGGCCCGCTGAGCGCGACCGGCGTCGCCGAGCCGGCCGGCTGCTTGCCGTGTCCGTCGTCGTGGGCGACGGCGATCCACACGACCGCCACGAGGACGATCACGACGCCGATCGACAGCAGCGTGCGTGGGCGGCCCACTGCCCGGGAGCGTACTCAGGCGCCGGTCACGTTCGCCCGAGTCGGGCGAACGTGCAGACTCCCACGCGTGTCGACACACCCGCCCCTGGACGCCCGCGGCCTGGGCCATCGCTACGGACGCCTCGAGGCGCTGGCGGGCCTGGACCTGACGCTGCGGCGCGGCGAGTGCGTGGCGCTGATCGGCGCCAACGGCAGCGGCAAGTCGACCGCCGTGCGCGTGATGGCCGGCCTGCTCGAGCCGAGCACGGGCAGCGTGCGGATCGACGGGTTCGACCCGCACGCCGAGCCCGAGGCCGAGCAGGCCAGAGCGCGGCTGGCCCTCGTGCCCGACGCGCCGCTGCTCTACGACGACCTGACCGTCCGCCAGCACCTGGAGCTGGTGGCCCTCTCGCACGGCGTGGTCGACGACGGGCTCGACGGACGGATCGACGCCCTGATCGATCGCCTCGGGCTCGGCGCGCGGCGCGACTTCCTGCCCGCCGAGCTGTCGCGGGGGATGCGCCAGAAGGCGCAGCTCGCCTGCGCGCTGATCCGTCCCGCCGAGGTCCTCGTCCTCGACGAGCCCGTGGTCGGCCTCGACCCGCCGTCGCAGCTGCTCCTGCGCGAGCTGCTGCTGGAGGTCGCGCACGCTGGGGGCGCGGTGCTCTTCACGACGCACCAGATGCGCTTCGCCGACGGGCTCGCGAACCGGGCGCTGCTCCTCGATGACGGCAGGGTGCTCGACCAGGGGGCGTGGCAGGACGTCCGCGACCGCGCGGCCGATCGCGGGTGGTCGATCGATGGCGACTAGCGTCGCGGGCGGTGCCGACGGTGTCCGCGCCGTACGCCGCTGGTGGCGCACGGCCAGCCCGCCACCGAGCCTCGGCCGCCGGCTGGAGCCGGTCTACCTGGTCGGCGTCACTGCCGGGATCCTCGGCCCGTTCGCCTACGGAACCGCGAGCTCGGCGCTGTCGCAGATCACGACGCCGCGCGTCGTCGCCAGCTGGGGGCCGGCGCTGGCGCTGGTGTGCCTGTGGGCCGTCGGTCGCTGGGGAGCGGTCCAGGGCCCGGCGGTCTTCTCGGCCGCCGACGTGGCCCACCTGCTCGGCGCGCCGCTGCCGCGCCGGGCCATCGTCCGCCGCCGCCTGTGGCGCGGGCTGCTGGCCGGAGCGTCGGTCGGGGCGCTGGCCGCGGCGATCCTGATCGTCGGCGTCGCCGGGCAGGGCCGGGGGATCGCCACGGCGCGTGCCGCCGGCCTGGTGGCCGGCACCGCGCTCCTGGGCGTGCTCGGCGTGGCGCTCGCCTCCGCGGTGCAGGGATCGGCGACCGTCGACCGGGTCACCCGCCTGGCGACGTGGCCCGTCCTGCTTGTCGCGGCGGGTCTGGTGGCCGCCGGCGCGGGCAACGCCGGCGGGCGCGCGGTCGAGCGATGGACGGGCCCGTGGGGCTGGGCGATCGCCCCAGTCACCGGGGCGCAGTGGCCGGCGGCGCTGGGCCTGCTCGCGGTGGTGGCGGCAGCCGCGGCCGCCCGTGCGCTGGCGCGCTGCGGGGACTGCCCGACCGAGCGCCATGCGGTGCGCGCCCAGGCACGCTCGGGGGCGATCGCGTCGCTGTACTCCTTCGACGCACGGACGGCCCGCCAGAGCCTGCGGGCGGCGGGTGCAGGCCACGGCGGACGCACAAGATGGCGCGCGCGCCGGCCCCGCCGGGCCGGGCTGGCCACCGCCTGGCGCGACGCGACGGTGGCGCTCGGCCACCCGCAGCGGCTGGTGGAGGCGGCGCTGCTGGCTGCGGGCGGCGCCCTGATCGCCCTTCTCGACGCGAGCCACCCGGCCGCGGTGGTGGCCGGTGCGCTCGTCGTCTACCTCGGCGCCTCCCGGCTGCTCGAGCCGCTGCGGGCCGAGACCG
Organism: Solirubrobacteraceae bacterium; assembly: GCA_033855575.1. GTDB lineage: Bacteria > Actinomycetota > Thermoleophilia > Solirubrobacterales > Solirubrobacteraceae > BP-464. Next base: position 1,194 of record JAWVFY010000468.1, on the reverse strand, counting down.
ACGCACCCGGTCGGGCCTGGGTGCTGCTCACGCGACCGCTGGGCCGGATCCTCGTCGAACACGCCCTGGTGCCGGCCGTCGTGGTCACCGCGGCCACCGCGCTCGCCGCCGCCGGCTGCGCAATCGCCGGGGCGCTGCCGGCCCACGGCGGCGCGGCGGCGCTGCTGCTGGTGGCGGCCACGCCGGCGATCACGCTGTGCGCGGCCCTCAACAGCCGGCGCGGCGGCCGGCTGCCGAGCAGCATGATGTCGGCGCTGTGGGATCCCTCGGGCGCCGGCGGCGGGCTGCTCTTCGCGTGGCTGGTCGTGTGGCCCGTGCTCGGCACGGGGATCGGGTCGGCCGCCGTGATCGCGGTCGTCGACCGTGGCAGCGCCGCCGTCCCCGCGGTGCTGGCGCTGCTGGCCGCCGCACCGGTCGCGCTGACCGCTGGCCTGTCCTGGGAGCGCTTCGCCCCCTGAGCTAGAGCTTCAGCGCGACGTACTTCGTCTCGAGGTACTCGCCGATGCCCTCGCGGCCGCCCTCGCGGCCGAAGCCCGACTGCTTGACGCCGCCGAACGGCGCCGACGCGTTGGAGACGATGCCCTGGTTGAGGCCGACCATGCCGGTCTGCAGGCCCTCCATGATCCGGAAGGCCCGATCGAGGTCGCGGGTGTAGAAGTAGGCGACGAGGCCGTAGATCGTGCGGTTGGCCTGCGCCAGCGCATCCTCGTCGCTGGAGAACGTGGCGACCGGGGCGACCGGGCCGAAGATCTCCTCCTCGAGCAGCCGGGCGTCCTGGGGCACCGATCCGAGCACGGTGGGCTCGTAGAAGTAGCCGGGACCGTCGACCCGCGACCCGCCGACGAGCACCTCGGCGCCCCTGTCGGTGGCGTCCTGGACCAGCTCGGCGACCTTGCCACGCTGGACGTCGTCGATCAGCGGCCCCACATCGACGCCGTCCTCGGTCCCGCGGCCGAGCCGCAGGTCGCGCATCCGCGCGGCCAGGCGATCGGCGAACTCGGCGGCGACCGACTCGTGGACGTGGAAGCGGTTGGCCGCCGTGCACGCCTCGCCGATGTTGCGCATCTTGGCGACCATCGCCCCGTCGACCGCGGCGTCGAGGTCGGCGTCCTCGAAGACCAGGAACGGCGCGTTGCCGCCCAGCTCCATCGAGACGCGCAGCAGCTGGTCGGTCGCCTGCTGCATGAGCACCTT
>JAWVFY010000467.1:0-2694 GCA_033855575.1 Solirubrobacteraceae bacterium | reverse complement strand
GCCACGACGACGACGAGCACGGTGACCGCCCCGACGAGGACGGGGTTGGCGACGATCGATGCGGAGCCGCGCCGTCTCATCCGCCCATGAGGAAGTCGAGGAGCTTGGCACCGGCGGTCTGGCTCTGCGTGCTCTGTGTCGCCTGCTGAACGGCCTTGGGCGGCGACGGGATGACCAGGTTGGGCGCGCCGGGGATGACGTCCGACAGCGTCGGCACGTTGGGGTTGGTCTTGGGGGCCTGCGTCTGCGGGGTCAGCGTCGGCGTGGCAACGGCGTGGCCCTTGCCCGCCTTGCCCTTGGCGCTGCGCGACAGGTTCTGCTGGTTGTCGGGGATCGGGCCGAACGGCGCCATGCCGGCTGGCCGTGTCGTGTCGGGGAAGTTCAGGCCCGCAGCATTGGGACCGAGCCCCGCACCACACTGATCGTTGAGCTTGCCGGTGCCGTGGGTCGAGAGCGCCTGGGTGATGTCGGCGTAGTCCGCACACGGCCCGGCGAACGGGGAGACCTTGAGGATGTGGACCGAGCTGTCGTAGATGTTGACCGACAGCACCTGGTCATAGACGTACTCGAGCAGCGACTGCAGGCCGGTGTAGCCCTGGCCGCCGGGGCTCCGCGGATCAGGCTCCGCGGCGTAGGCCGGATCGTCGAGGTGGCGCAGGATGATGTCGAGGTTCTGACCGAGCTCCGGGGTGCCCTTGGAGAACGCGGTGAGCTCGGCGACCGTGGGGCCGGCCGCCGTGACCGCCTTGCTCCCGGTCGCCGACGCCGCCCCGAGCGCGCGGAACGCCGGGCGCGAGACGGTGGCGAACGGGCCGAGCCGGTCGAAGAGCGTCTTGAGGTTCGGCGCGGCCTGGGTGAGCGTGCGCAGCGCGGGCGTCTGCTGGTCGGCGACGTTGCCGAGCTGGAGCATCGCCGGGCGCAGCTGCTCGAGGAACCCGGGCAGGCGCTGGAAGCCCGCCGCGATGGCCGCCTTGCGCTGGGCGCTGGCCGCCGAGGTGCGGTCGGCCATCGCCACCCAGCGCGTGACCTGCGCCCGGTTGTCGGCCAGATCGCCGATGACCGTGTCGGCGTTGGTGACCAGGTCGGCCAGGATGTGGTTCTGCTGGCCCAGGATGTGCAGCACCTTGTCGGTCTGCTGCAGGCCCGGCGAGGCGCGGCGGATGGCGTCGTTGAGGTTCTGGGCGTTGCCGGCGACGGCGGCGCCGAGCTCGTTGATGATGATGCTCAGCCGCTGGCGGTAGGGCAGCCGCAGCACGTCGTTGACCAGGTCGGGGGCGACCACCGACGAGGTGTGCGAGACCGGGATCGTCGAGCCGGGCTTGAGCTCGACGGGCGACGTGCCGGGCTGGCAGTCGAGGAAGTACTCGCCGATCAGCGACTCGGGCCGGGACTGGCAGCTGACGTCGGTGCGAATCGAGCCGAAGCCGGTCTTGGTGATGTTGATCTGGACGAGCGCGCGGTGCGTGCGCTCGTCGACCTTCATGGCACCGATCGTGCCGGCGCGTACGCCGGCGATCTTCAGGTCGCCGCCGGAGACCAGGCCGAAGGCGTCGTCGAGCTCGACCCAGTACTGCGGGCCAGAGCTGCCGTTCGACGCGCCCGTGGCGAAGACCGCCAGCGCGCCCGCCCCGAACAGGATTGCGATGACACCGAGGATCCGCTTCATTTGCCGAGCGGGACCTGTGACTCGTCGCAGGGATAGCCGTTGGGCCAGTACGGGCTCGGGGCGGGCTTGAACACCGTGCCGCGCTCGATCGCGCCCGGGCAGCGGTTGCGCTGGTTGAGCGACACGAGCCCCTGGTTGCCCAGCGAGAGGATCGCGTCCTTGACCGTGCCGCTGGGGATGAACGCGTTGACGTTGGTCGGCAGGTTGACGTGCGCCGAGGCCCGGCTGCCGCCGCCCAGGGCGTCGTAGACGCCGGAGTGGCTGAAGTCGTCGAACCAGCCGATGAGGTCGGGGGCGTAGGGCCGCGCGTAGGCCAGCTCGGGCACCGACTGCGCCAGCGCATCGGTCGAGGCGGGCAACGCCCCGGGCCGCGACGCGCCGTTGCGCACGACCGGGCCGACACCGATGTTGGCCACCGGCACCGAGGAGTTGGTCAGCTCGATCAGGTCGTTCTTGGCCCCGGCGCGCTGGATCAGCGCCGACAGGTTGCGCAGCGTCGGCTGGGCGCCGATGGCCAGCGGACGCAGGGCGCGCACGAACGGCTTGAGCTTCTTCGCGACCGGCTTGGAGTCGTTGACCAGGCCGGTCAGCTGGTCCAGCGTGGTGCGCAGGTTGACGAAGGTCGTGTTGGCCCGGCGCATGAATGCCGGGAAGACGTGGATGGCGCTGGCCAGCGACGACTTCTGGCGGCCGATGGCGGTCAGCGTGGTGGCCAGGTGGTCGACCAGCCCGGCGAGGTGGTCCCTGCGCGAGGCGATCGTCGTGACGAGCTGGGAGGAGTTCACGACGAAGTCGCGCAGCAGCGGCGTGTCGCGGTTGAGCTCGGTGAACAGGCGGCTCGACGCGGCCAGAGAGGGGTTGAGGTAGAGGAAGCCGGCGTTGGCCTCGGCGCCGCGGCCGCCGTAGGAGGTGCTGTAGCCCCTGATCAGGCGGCGCAGGGAGTTGCGCGTCTTGGGGTCGAAGGTGTTGAACAGCTGGTCGAGGTCGACCGCGGTCGTCGTGTGGTCCTCGTGGATGATCCCGCCGCT
>JAWVFY010000466.1:0-3747 GCA_033855575.1 Solirubrobacteraceae bacterium | reverse complement strand
CGTGGCCGGCGGCACCCAGTCGCTGCACGCCAACGGCTACGACGAGGCGCTCGCGCTGCCCTCCGAGCGGGCCGCGCGGATCGCCGTGCGCACGCAGCAGATCGTCCTGCACGAGTCGGGCGCCGCCGACACGGTCGACCCGTTCGCCGGCTCGTTCTTCGTCGAGGCGCTGACCGACGAGATCGAGGCCAACGCGCAGGCACTGATCGACAAGGTCGACGGCATGGGCGGCTCGGTCAACTGCCTCGCCTACATCAAGAACGAGATCGAGGAGAGCGCCTGGGGCTACCAGGAGCGGTACCGCATCGGCCAGGACATCGTCGTCGGCGTCAACAAGTTCGTCGAGGAGCAGATCGAGATCGAGGACCTGCTGCGGGTCGACCCGGCCACCGAGCAGGCCCAGGTCGACCGCCTCGCGCAGTTCAAGGCGCAGCGCGACCAGGAGCTGGTCCAGCGTCGCCTACAGGAGCTCCGCGACGCCGCCGCGGGCAGCGAGAACCTGCTGCCTCGGATCAAGGACGCGCTGCGCGACCGGGCCTCGATGGGCGAGGTCTGCGGGGCGATGAAGGACGTCTTCGGCGAGTACCGGCCGGACTTCTGATCGCACGGGCCCTCAGCGCGGTCGCGCGGCTGCGGGCGCGCGCCTGGCCGGCCACGCCGCCACGCGAGGAGCTGATCGCCCGCCACGTGGAGGGTCGCTCGTTCCTCGACGTGGGCTGCATGTGGTCGGTCGACGGCGCGCTGTGCTTCGCGGCGCAGGACGCCGGCGCGGCGCGCGTGACCGGCATCGACGTGATGGCTGCATCCGAGCGCTTCGAGGCCGAGCGCGCGCGGCGCGGCGCCGCCGTCCGCTTCATCCAGGGCGATCTGCACGACCCGGCCACGGTCGCGGAGGCCGGCGTCCACGACGTCGTCTGGTGCTCGGGCGTGCTCTACCACGCCCCCCATCCGATCCTCACCCTGCAGCGGTTGCGCGAGCTGACCGGCGAGACGCTCCTGCTGGCCACCGAGACCCTGCCGGAGGTCCCGGGAATGCGCCGCGCCGCCGTGTTCGCCCCGGCGCCCGGGACGCACCCGGCCCACACGCAGGCGCTGGACCCGGCGCGTGGCTATCACGGGTGGTGGTGGGGGCTGACGCCCAGCGCCGTGGAGGCCATGGTGCGAGCGACCGGGTTCGAGATCCTCGAGCGCCATCGCACCCCGTTTCACCTCACGCTCGTCTGCACGGTCGGGGCCGTCCGATAACGTCGCCCGCCATGCTCGCCATCGCGTTCTACGACGTCATGATCGCCGCGCACGTCGCATCGATCATCATCGCCTTCGGGGTCATCTTCGCCTACCCGGCGTTCGTCCCCTACATGATGCGCACGAATCCGGCCGCGATGCCCGCTCTGCATGCCGTGCAGGCACGCGTCGGCCAGCGGGTGATCGCGCCGTTCGGCGGCCTCGCGCTGCTGGTCGGCATCTACCTGGCCAGCCACGCCCATGTCTGGAGCAAGGTGTGGGTCACCGTGCCACTGATCATCCTGCTGGCCCTGCTGGCCTCGGGCGGCATGTTCTTCTCGCCGCTGGAGCGCCGGATGCAGGAGATGTCCGAGCGCGATCTCGGCGAAGGGGGCGCCGGGGCTCTCAGCGCCGAGTACCTGGCCCTGTACCAGCGCTGGCGGGTCGCCGGCGCGATCAGCTGCGTGCTCGTGCTCGTGGCCGTGTTCTTCATGGTGGCCAAGCCCGGCGGCGCCTAGGGAGCGCGGGGCGGCCCCTTGCAAGTGCCGATCGGCCGGCAGGAGTCCACGCCCGGGGCGCCGAAAGTGCCCACGTGTCCGATCCGACCGCCCAGCGCACCCTGGTCAAGTCCCCGCCCGAGCTCTGGGCGGAGGTCTCAGACGTCGAAAGCCTGGCTCGCCACCTCGGCGAGTTCGGCGAGATCCGGATCACCCGCGTCGAGCCCGAGACCACCGTCGTCTGGGAGGGCGACTTGGCCAGCGGCACGGTGGAGCTCGAGCCGAGCGGGTGGGGCACGAAGGTGACGCTGCGGGCCACGCGCCGCGAGATCGAGCCCGAACCGACGCCCGAGCCGGTCGCGGTGGAGCCCGAGCCGGTCGTGGTGGAGCCCGAGCCCGAGCCGGAGCCCGAGCCGGAGCCGGTCATGCCCGAGCCCGTCGCCGCGGCGCCCGCCCCCGTCACCGCCGACGAGCTGCTGGCGCGCTCGGGGTTCTTCTCGCGTGTGCTGCGCCGGCGCCGGCCCGACGCGGAGATCGGTGGCCCCTCGGCCCCCACCCCATTGCCCACGCCGCCGGTGCCCACCCCGGTGCCCGACCCGCCGCCGATCCCCGAGCCGCCGGTGCCGCGCCCCAGCCCGGATCCGCTTCCCGAGCCCACCCCGCTGCCGCCCCGCCAGCCCGACCCCCACCCGCCGGCGGCCGCCGAGGCCGCCCCGCCCCTGGACGTCGAGAGCGTCCTGACGGGCGTGCTCGACACGCTCGGCGCGGCGCATCACCGGCCGTTCTCGCGCGGCTGAACACGGCCCCACCGCGCCCCTTGCACGCCCGTCCGCCCGCGGATAGGGTCGCTCAGGGACTTCCAAGAGAAGCCAGGTCCAGCGCTCGCCGTGCGGCGAGCCTTCTCCGACATCCACCACCACAAGAGGAGCCACGTGAGACCACGCGCTGTTCTGCTTGGTTGCGCCGTCGGCGCAGCCTTCCTGACGCCTACCGCCGCCATGGCGGCCACCAAGACCGTCTTCATGGGGCTGCCGTCCAAGAAGGTCGGCAACCAGTTCCAGAAGCTCAACGGCGACGACAACGCCTTCTTCCCGCGGTCGACGGCGATCCACGCCGGTGACAAGGTCAGCTTCGTCGTCACCGGGTTCCACACGCTCGACCTGCCGGCCAAGGGCGTCAGCCCGCTGGCCCTCCTCGCTCCGACCGGCACGACCCTCGCCGGCCAGAACGACGCCGCGGGCCAGCCGTTCTGGTTCAACGGCCAGCCGGAGCTCGGGTTCAACCCGCCGCTGCTGGCGTCCGGCTTCGGCAAGCACTTCACCTACACCGGCGCCAAGCGCGTCGAGAGCGGCCTGCCGGTGGCCAACAACCCCAAGCCGGTGCTGGTGACCTTCAAGAAGGCGGGCACTTACACGTACTTCTGCGACGTGCACGCCGGCATGAAGGGCACGATCCACGTCCTGGCCAAGTCCCACAAGGTGCCGTCGGCCGCGGCAGACGCGAAGAGCGTCGCCACCCAGGCGGCGAACGCGCTGAAGATCCTGAAGTCGATCAACCAGACGACGGTCGGGTCGAGCGTGGTGCAGATCGGTGCGTCGGGCAAGAACGGGGTGGAGTCCTTCAACTTCTTCCCCGCGACCTCGACCGTCAAGGTGGGCACCACCGTGACGTTCCGGATGCCCGTCACCAGCACCGAGGTGCACACCGCCACCACGGGCCCCGGCAACCCGCTGACCGACCCGAACAGCTACCTCGGCCAGCTGGCGGCGACGTTCACCCTCCCGGTCATCGCGGGCGCGGCGGTCTACCCGAGCGACCAGCCCGGCGGGACGCCGGCGAGCCTGACGCCCACGCTGCACGGCAACGGGTTCTGGAACTCGGGCGTCCTCGACACCAACATCAACAGCCCGCTCCCGGGCGCCAACCAGGTGACGTTCGCGGGGGCCGGGACGTACACGTTCTACTGCCTGATCCACCCGTTCATGAAGGCGACGGTCAACGTCACGTCGTGAGCAATGCGAGGCGA
>JAWVFY010000465.1:0-11911 GCA_033855575.1 Solirubrobacteraceae bacterium | reverse complement strand
CGGACCAGCGACTGAGCTCGGTCGATCGCGGGCGTGGCCCCCCAGTGCGGCGCGGCCTCGCCGGCCACGTCCAGCGCGCGGCTCGCGTCGGCCGGCGTCACCCGCGGCGCCAGTGCGACCACCCGGTCGGAGGCGCCCGGGTCGGTGGAGGCCAGGGCGTCGCCCTCGGTGCGCTGTTCGCCGATCAGCAGCGGCACGCGCAGCGGCAGCTTCGGCTCGAGCGCGGCCATCCCGGCCTGCAGAGCGGCCCGGGCGTCGGGCCGGCGCAGCTCGAGGATCGGCTCGTTGACGAACGGTGGCAGGCTCACGGCGCGGCCAGCAGCTCCTCGAGCGAATGGCCCTCGGCCTGCAGCGACAGGAAGCCCTCGTTGCTCGTGTTCTCGAGCAGCCGGCGCACGAGGTAGGCCATGCCGGCCACGAGGTCGCCGACGGGACAGTAGGTCCGCACCCGGAAGCCCTCACGGGCCAGGGCGTGCTGGAGGTCGTCGCCCAGCCCGCGCAGGACCTGGAACTCCACGTCCCGCTCGCCACCCCCGAGCGCGCGGTTGGCGGCGATCGCGTGGGCCACGCTGCGCAGGTTGTGGCTGGCGATCGCCGGGCGGACGTGCGGTCGGGCCTCCAGCAGCCGCACGGTCAGCGCCTCGAAGTTCCGGTCGCTGTCGGCCTTGACCTCGAAGACGGGCGCGCTCCAGCCGTGCTGGGCGGCCTCGACGACCTCGTGATCCCAGTAGGCGCCCTTGACGAGGCGGACGTAGAGCGGGTGGGCGCGGCCGGCCTGGGCGGCCCACGCGACGACGCGGTCGCACAGCGCCGGCGAGTCGACGAGGTAGGCCTGCAGCACCAGGCCTGCGCTCGGCCCGTCGCGGAACTCATCCTCGGAGAGGAGCTCGAGGACGAGCTCGGTGATGGCTTCGCGCGAGTCGAAGGACTCCATGTCGATGTGCAGATGTGCGTCTCGTTCACGGGCGCGGCGCAGCAGCTCGCGCAGCCGGGGCGCCGCGTCGCGCTGGCCGCGCTCGGGGGCGTCGGGGCGCAGCAACGGCGTCAGCGCCGACACCTTGACCGACAGGTTGGCCCGCGGGATCGGCCCCATGGCGTCGGCCTCGAGCTCCGCACGCACGGGCAGGCCGGCGTAGACGTCGGCCAGCGCGTCGAGGGCATCGGCGCAGCGGGCGGCGTAGCGGTCGGCCTCGGCCGTGGTGACCGTGGCCTCGCCGAGAAGGTCGACGGAGGTCGCGACGCCCGCCTCCCACAGCGACCGCATGGTGCGCTCGGCGTCGCGTGGCGTCTCGCCCACGATGAACCGGTGGGCCATGTGGCGGACGCCCGCCGCGGCGGCCGAGCCGAGGGCGGCGCGGCCGGCTCGCGAGCCGCCCATGCGCACGGCCATGTCGAGCGGCATCGGCCGGTCGTCGACCTCGCCGAGGAAGCTGGTCAGGTGCGTGGCGAGGTCGTCCAGCGACCGGCAGGCGGGCACGACGTCGACGAACCGAAACAGCGCGGCGCGCAGCTCGGCGTCCTGGGAGGCGAGGTCCATCGCCTTGTCGTCGAGCGCCTTCATCGGATGGCGCGCGGAGGAGGGGAACGCGGCGGCCAGTCGACGGCCGATCTCCAGGACCTCGTCGTCCGGGATCATCAGGGCGTCGCCGCGCTCCTGGACCCGCGGGCGGTGAGGCGGACCGCCTCGGCGGTGGACATTGCGGTGACCGACTGCGCGGCCGGCGCGATGACTCGGGCGGCGTTGGCCTGGCTGCCCGTGGGCGGCGTCGACGTGCCCCCACCGAAGACCCCGGCCACGGCCATGATGACCAGCGCAGCGATGACCAGCAGCCCGCCCGGCAGGACGAGGTCGCGTGGGCCGTGGGCGCGGATCGGCAGGGTGGGGCGCTCGCGGCTCGGGCGCGGCAGGCGAGGGGGCGATCCCGCCGCCGGCGGCGCCGGGTGCAGGCGCTGCTCGGAGTGACGCAGGCGCCGGTAGTGGCGCGCGGCGGCGCGTGCCGCCGACTCCTCGAGGTCGGGCTCGGGCATCCGCGTGGGCTCGTGGGCCGGCTCGTCGTCGCGATCGGGGAACTCGATCTCCTCGACGCGCTGCCAGGTCGCCGTGGCGGGCTCGGGCTCGGGCTCGGGCTGGGGCTCGGGCTCGGGCGGCGGCGTCGCCTCGGCGGGAGCGGGGGGAGGCGAGGCGGCGCGTCGCTCCATGCGCCGCCGGGCGGCGGCGCTCGCACGGCGGGTCAGAGAGGCGGCGGCGCCGCCCGCGGCGACGGCGCTCCGGGCCACCCGCTCGGTCGTCTGGCCGCGGCCGCGCGCCGGCGGGCTCGGAAGCTCGTAGTAGGGGAGTCGCGGCGCCCGGGTGTCGGAGGTGGCCGCGGCGACCTGCTCGGGCTCGGGTTCCGGTTCGGACTCCGGCCCGGGTTCGGGTTCCGGTTCGGGTTCCGGTTCGGGTTCCGGTTCGGGCCTCTTGGCGATGGCCTTCTCGCCCGGCGGGGCGGGCGGCTCGGTCGCCTTCACCTGGCGCAGGGGGGCGGCGGCCGCCAGGGCGGCGACCATGGCGGCCAGCTGCTCGGGTGCCGGCGGGGTCTCCGGGGCGTCGCGGTAGGCGCGATCGGCGGCCTCGAGGCGGGCGGCGAGGTCGCGGCAGTGCTCGCACGACTCGAGATGGCGGTCCAGTAGCGCTGCGTCGGCGGGCTTGATCGCCCGCTCGGCGCGGGCCGCCAGGAGGCCGAGCGCCGGGCCGCAGCCGAGGTCCGGGCCGCGCGGCGCGAGGTCCAGCGCCGCCCGCCGCGCGCAGTGCAGGAGCAGGGCGTCAGGGTGCACGTCGAGCGATGCGGCGGGGTCGGCGACCGCGACGCGGAAGCGGGCGAACGCATCGGCCGCCGCCCGGGTGAGGTAGGCGGGCTCGCACAGCTCGGCGGCGAAGGCCAGAACCGACGGGCCGCGGCGCGCGGCGAGCGCCGCGAGGACGCCCGGATCGCCGTCCCGCACGCCCTGAGGCGTGATCGCGACGGACGGTGTCCCGGTCGGAGGCATCCGGGCCAAGGCTATCCGCCGGGCGCGTCAGCGGCGGCGGCGCAGGTAGCCGAGCACCTCGTCGAGCAGCGGGCGCTCCAGCAGCCAGGTGGCGATGGCGGTCAGCACGAGGTAGGCCACGAGCTCGGCGACCGCCAAGGCCGGCGTCCGGTGGTCCGGCTCGACCAGGCGGGCGGCCAGGACGGCCGCGGTGGCGGGCAACGTCGGCATCACCGCGCGCAGCGTGTGGCGCAGCACGCGGAAGCCGGCCAACATGCGCTGCATGTAGTAGCCGCGGACGGCCAGCGCGACCAGCGCGGCGCCGATGATGCCGATCGAGTAGCCCCGCAGCCCGTCGGCGATCAGCAGCGGGATCGGCCCGATCGCGTAGGCCGCGAGGGAGATCCACGTGGCGACCGCGATCGGCCGGGTCTCGTCGCGCGCGCGGTGAAACGCCGTCCAGTTGAAGCCGACGTGCTGGATCGCCGCCCCGATCGCGGTGGCTTCGATCACGGTGACCGCGAAGTCCCAGCGCCGCCCGACGACGAAGTGCACGAGGTCGGGGGCGAACAGCGCGAGCCCGACGCCGAACGGCATGCCCCACATCAACGTCAGCCGGTTGGACTTCACGAACGTCTCGGCCAGCACGTCGAGCCGGTCCTTGACCGCGCAGATGGCCGGGTACAGCGTGGCGGTGATGACCTCGTCGACGCGGTGGGTGTAGCCGCTGAACGCGTTGGCGATCGTCAGCGCGCCCACGCCGGCCAGGCCCACGGTCCGCGAGGCGGTGATCACCGTGGCCTGGGCCATGATCAGCAGGCTCACGCCGCTGGCGAACAGCGGCCAGGAGAAGCCCATGTAGTCGCGGACCGTCGCGCGGTCCCAGCGCAGCCGCAGGGGATAGGGCGAGCGGCGCACGACCGCAATCGCGCTGGCCCACGCGCCGGCGAGCGCTGACGCGACCAGGGCCCAGTAGCCGGCGCCGGCGACCGCCAGCGCCACCGCGACGACGAACCCGACCGCCGGGTCGATCGCCTGCAGCGTGCGCTGGCGGAGGAAGTCCATGCGCCGGTAGAAGATCCAGATCGGCGTCTGCAGCGCCATCGCCGGCACGATCGCCACCATCGCCAGCGCCGGCGCGACGATCTTGTGCTGCCCGTAGACGGCCACGGCGACGGGGACGACCGCGACGAGGGCAAGGAGAAGCAGGGCGTTGGCCGCCAGCTCGAGGGTGAAGGCCTGCTGGAACGCCGCCTCCTGGTCGGGCTCGTCCTGCTGGACGTACTTCTCGCTGAAGCCGACCTGCTTGAGCCAGGTCAGGGTGCCCAGCGCAATGGTGACGATGCCCCAGACCCCGTAGTCGCCGGGGCTCAGGAAGGCCGCGACGACAAGCCCGCGCAGCGCGCTGAGCGTCGCCAACCCCACCGTGAACGCGGTGTTGACGATCGCTCCCCGGGCGGCGTGGCCGCGGAGGGTGTCGCCCTGCAGGTCGATCTGGCGCTGGGCCGCGACCGACGAGGCCTCGATCCCCACGTCGAGGCCGGCGGCGCCCGAGGCCTCTGGCGGGAGCTGGCCCATCGGCGATGACCCTATCCCGGAACATCGAGTGGACAGTTGAGGTCGCTATACGGCCCGAAGTGTCCACTCGACGCGGTGGGGTCTCACGGAAGCGCGGAGCGCGATCACGTGGCCTCGAAGCGGACCACCGACGCGTCCTGAACCTCGCGGACGCGCCCGTCGTTGACCAGCAGGTCGGTGTGGCCGAGGACCTCCGACAGGGTCAGGTAGGCCTGCGTGACGGCCACGTTGCCCCACATCGCCTGGGCCAGCTCGTAGGCGGTGCGCGGGCGCTCGACGATCAGCCGGTGAAGCTTCTCGGCTCGGCGGGCATGCATGCGGAAGCGCTCCTCGATGAGCGCGGCGTGGTCCTCGACCGGCTCCCCGTGCCCGGGCCAGACCCGCCGGAGGTCCATCTCGCTCGTCTCGGTCAGTGACTCCAGGTAGATGCGCAGCGCCTGCGGGCGCTCGTCGTCGTCGCCGCTGAGCGGCCGGGAGATCAGCGGGTTCGAGGAGATCTTCTTGATCAGGTGGTCGCCGCCGACGAGCTCGCCGCTGGCGGCGTCGTGGAAGACGGTGTCCGACGGCGAGTGACCGGGGCGGTGGTGGACGGTCCACGACCGGCCGGCGAACTCCAGCTTCTCGCCGTCGCGCAGCGTGCGCGTCACGTCGACCCGCGCACCCCAGGCCCGGAACTGCGCCGCCACCGAGCGCAGCGCGTAGCGGACGTCCTCGGGGATCCCGTGGAGGGCCATGATCCGCTCGGCGAAGCGATCGTCGTGCTCCATGTTGTCGCCATAGGCCGCGAGCCACGGCGCGAGCTGGTCCAGCGCGCAGACCTCGGCGCCGGAGCGGTCGGCGAGGATCTGCGCGAGCCCGATGTGGTCGATGTGCTGGTGGGTCAGCACGATCCGCTCGAGGTCCTCGATCCGGTGGCCGTGCTCGGCCAGCGCTGCCTCCATCGCGGTCAGCGACGTGCCCGAGTTGGGCCCCGCGTCGACGAGCGTCAGCGGGTCGTCCTGCACGAGGTAGCAGTTCACGCGTCCGACCGCGAACGGCGTGGGGATGGGCAGGCAATGGAGGGTGGTCATGCGGCGTCGGCGAGGTGTGCGGTGTCGTTGTAGCGCCGCACGATCCAGCGCTCCGCCGTGATGACCACCTCGGAGATCGAGCCGTTGTCGGCGCCTGCGAAGGCCAGCCCCTGCGATCCGGTGGCCTGTGCGAGCACGCTGCCGATGACGCCGCCGTGCACGACGGCGACGACCGTCTGATCGGGGTGGGCGGTGGCGATCCGCTCGATCCCGGCGCGCACCCGGTCGGTGAACGCGTCGGTGGGCTCAGCGCCCGGTACGACGTCCCAGCGCTGCTCGGCGAAGATCTGGGCGACCGTCGGATGCCCGGCGCGTGCGTGCTTGCGCAGCCCGCCGTTCTCCCACTCGCCGAGGTTGACCTCGCGCAGGTCGGCCTCGACCCGCGGCTCGAGCCCGAGCCGTGCGGCGAGCGGCGCCGCGGTCTGGGCGGTGCGCTGCAGCGTGGTCACGTAGATCGCGGCGATGTCCTCGCCGGCCAGGCGCTCGCCGACCCGCTGGGCCTGCTCGAGCCCGTTCTCGCGCAGCGGCGGATCGGCGTGGCCGTCGACGAGCGCGAACGGCTGGCCCTCGACGAACGCCGCGGACTCGCCGTGGCGGACGAGCAGGATCGTCGTCGCGCCCTGCGGCGGAGCGAAGCGCAGCTGGCGGTGCTCGGCCACGGGGCGGTGCTCAGCCACGAATGATCTCGAGCACCTCGTCGCGGCGGCGCTCCATGTCCGACACCGAGACCAGCGACTCGAGGCACAGCCGCAGCAGCGGCTCCGTGTTCGACGGGCGCACGTTGAAGTGCCAGTCGTCATAGTCGACCGAGACCCCGTCGAGGTGCGAGATGCGGGCATCGACTGAGTAGCGCTCCTCGATCTCGGCCATCTTGGCCTGCGCGTCGGCGACCTCGGAGTTGATCTCGCCGGAGATGAAGTACTTCGCGCGGTAGTCCCCGACGAGCTTGCTGAGCCTGCGACCCTCGACCGAGAGCTTCTCCAGGATCAGCAGCGCCGGGATGGTGCCGCTGTCGGCGTTGTAGAAGTCGTGGAAGTAGTAGTGGCCCGAGACCTCGCCGCCGAAGATCGCGCCCTCGTCGCGCATACGGATCTTGAAGAAGGCGTGGCCGACGCGGTTGGGGAACGCCCGTCCGCCGGCCCGGCGGACGGTGTCGGCGACTGCGCGCGAGGCGCGGACGTCGTAGAGAATCGCCGGACGGTCGCCGCCATCGGATTCCTGCTTGGCCAGCAGGTGCTCGGCGAGGATCGCCGTGAGGAAGTCGCCGTCGACGAACGTTCCCGTGTCGTCGATGAAGAAGCAGCGGTCGGCGTCACCGTCCCACGCGATGCCCAGGTCCGCGCCGGTCTCGCGGACCTTGTCGATGATGAACTGCCGGTTCTCGGGCAGCAGCGGGTTGGGCTCGTGGTCGGGGAAGTTGCCGTCCGGCGTCCAGTAGGTGGTGACGAGGTCGAGCCCGAGCTGCTCGAGCAGCGGTCCGACCGTCGGTCCGGCCATGCCGTGGCCGCCGTCGACGACGACCTTCAGCCCGCGCTCCACGTTGGCCGGCGTGATGAACGCCATGGCGGCCGCGCGCGCGGCATCGCCGATGTCGACCTCCTGCACCTCGCCGCCGCCGGGGGCCTTGGGCATGCCCTCCTCGATCACCCGGCGGATGTCCTGGATGCCGCGGTCGCCGCTCAGTGCGATCGCGCCCCGCTCGACGAGCTTGGCGCCCGTGTAGGCCTTGGGGTTGTGCGAGGCCGTGCACATCAGCCCCCCGTCGAGGTCCTGCGAGCCGACGAGGAAGTACAGGACCTCGGTCCCGACCTGGCCGGCGTCGAGGACGGTCGCGCCCTCGGCGACCATGCCGTCGCGGTAGCGCGCAGCGAGCTCGGGCGCGCTGATGCGCATGTCGCGGCCGAGGCCAAGCCGCAGGTCGCCCTGGGCCTTGCCGCTCAGGTTGCCGATCACGCGCACGAACGCGCGGCCGACCTGCTCGGCGACGTCGCCGTCGATCTGCTCGCCGTAGAGGCCGCGGACGTCGTAGGCCTTGAAGATCCCCGGGTCGATGTCCATGCGGGGCGCATCCTACGATCCGCGGGTTGACCTCACCGGAGACCCCACGCTTCCTCGCCGAGCGCCCTGGCGACCTCCGTCGGGCGACGCCCTGGCATCGCCTCTCGCACATCGTCGAGCTGCTGCCGGCACGGCTGGAGCGGCTGGCCGCCGACCTCCGGGTCCCACCGGAGGGCCGCGTCCTGGACTTCGGGTGCGCCGACGTCCCCTATCGCCGGTTCTTCGGGCCCGACGTTGACTACCTCACCGCCGACCTGCCGGGCAACGATGCGGCCGGCATCGACATCCGCGCCGATGGGACGGTTCCCGTCGCCGACGCCAGCGTCGACGCGGTCGTCTCGACGCAGGTGCTCGAGCACGTCGCCGATCCGCAGGTCTACCTCAGCGAGTGCGCGAGGGTGCTGAGGCCCGGTGGGCGGCTGCTGCTCTCCACCCACGGGCTGATGGTCTACCACCCCGATCCAGTGGACTACTGGCGCTGGACGAGCGCCGGGCTGTGCCGGGCGGTGGAGCAGGCGGGGCTGCGGGTCGTGCGCTTCGAGGGCATCATGGGGCCGGCCGCTGCCGGGTTCCAGCTGGTCCAGGACGCCTGGTACTGGCGCGTGCCGCGGCCGCTGCGGCCGTTGTTGGCGCTGCTGGCGCAGTCGCTGGCCAAGCTGTCGGACCGCATCGAGCCCGCCGAGAGTCGCGACATGAACGCGCTCGTGTTCGCCCTCGTCGCCGAGCGCCCGTGAGGACGCTGCGGCGCTGGCTGGCGCGGGCACGCCTGCGCCGGATCGAGCGGCGCCTCGCGGCGCCGCGGCTGATCGCGGCGTTCGCGCAGGACCATCCGGCCGCCCGCTTTGCCGAGATCGGCGCGAACGACGGCGCCCAGCACGACCATCTGCGCCCGTACCTGCGTGCCGGGAGCTGGACGGGCGTGATGGTCGAGCCCGTGCCCTACGTCTACGAGCGCCTGGCGGCGAACTACGGGGCGATCGAGGGCATCCGGCTGATCAACGCCGCCGTGGGAGCCGCGGACGGGACCCAGCCGTTCTTCCACCTGCGCGAGCCGACCGCCGCCGAGCGCGACGGGTTGCCCGACTGGTACGACGGAGTGGGCTCCTTCCTGCGGGAGACCGTCCTCAGCCACGCGCCTCAGATCCCGAACGTTGCGCAGCGCATCGTCGAGCGCGAGGTGGAGGTCCTCAGCTTCGAGTCGCTCCTGGCCCGGGTGGGGCTGTCTGAGCTGGACCTGCTGGTCATCGACGCCGAGGGCTTCGACGCCGACATCCTGTGTGCCATCGACCTCGACGTGCACCGGCCGCGCCTGATCGTCTACGAGCACTTCCACCTCGGCCCCGCAAAGCGCGTGGCGGCGCGCCGCCACGCCGAGGCGGCGGGTTATCTGCTGCTGGAGGAGGGCTTCGACACCTTCTGCCTGCGGGCGGATCTCGACGGCGCCGACAGCGCGCTGGCCCGGGCCTGGGCGCGGGCCCGGCCCGCCGTGCCGGGCGTCGCGAAGTCCGACGAGCAGCCGGCGCTCGCTCTGGCCGACACGTCGGTCGGCCTCCCCGCCGGGGCCGAGGAGCAGCTGCGCGACGACCACCCCCGGCTGGTCGAGCTGCGGCGGGCCTACGCCGCCCTGGACCTCCCGGTCACGGCGGCTTCGCGCTGGAGCCCAGAGCGCGTCAGGGCCTTCCTCGACCTGCGCTGGTTTCGCGGCGAGACGCTGATCACGTGGCACTACCGCGAGGACCCGGCGGCCACCGACCGCCGCTACCGAGCGATTCACGACGGCGTGCGGCGCGATGACCTGCTGGGGCTGCTCGACCGCCTCGAGGAGGACGGGCTGTTCGGCTGCTGGACGTTCGACGTCGGGGCCGGGCGGCGCGTCAGCCGCGATCTGCTCGAGTCGGCCGCCGAGCTCAACTTCCTCGAGCGGCGCTGGCAACTCACGCAGCGGCCCCGCCTGCGGGTGCTCGACATCGGGGCGGGCTACGGCCGCCTGGCGCACCGGGCGACCTCGGCGCTGGGCAACCTCGACGACTGGTGCTGCGTCGACGCCGTCCCGGAGTCGACGTTCCTCAGCGAGTACTACCTGGGCTTTCGCGCCGCCGCGCCGCCGGCCCGCGTCGTGGCGCTGCCCGAGATCGAGGCGGCGCTTCGCCCCGGGGCCTTCGACCTCGCGGTCAACGTCCACTCGTTCTCGGAGATGCCGCTGGCCGCCATCGAGTGGTGGGTCGCGCTGCTGGAGCGACTCGGCGTCCCCGCGCTGTTCGTCGTGCCCAACGAGCCGGAGGAGCTGCTGAGCCTCGAGGCCGACGGGTCGCGGCGCGACTTCGGCGCCCTGATCGAGCGCACGGGCTACGCGCTGGAGGCCCGCGACCCGATGATCGGAGACGCGGCGATCGCCGCGGAGGCAGGCATGCGCGACCACCACCACCTCTTCGTGCGCCGGTGACCCATCACGTCGCCATCGCGGCCCGGGGGCGATATGTGCGCCACAGCGCGACGCTGCTGGGATCGCTCGCGCCGCAGACCGCCGGGCTCGACCTGCAGGTCCACTACCTCCACGCCGGCCTGTCGCGGCGAGCGCGCCGCCGCCTCGAGCGCGCAGCGGGTGCGGCGATCGCCTTCCACGAGGTGCCCGAGGAGCGCGTCGCCGGGCTGCCGGTCCAGGGCTACTTCACGTCGGCGATGTGGTACCGCCTGCTGCTCGACGAGCTCGTCGAGGCCGAGCGGGTGCTCTACCTCGACGTCGACACGCTCGCTGTCGACGCCCTCGGGCCGCTGTGGGCGACCGACCTTTCGGGCGCCTACCTGGCGGCGGTGACCAACGTGTTCCAGCCCGATCACCTCTTTCATGCCGCCGAGCTGGGGATCGCCCCGGAGCGGTACTTCAACAGCGGGGTGCTGCTGCTGCACCTCGCCGCGATCCGTGAGGATGGCTGCATGGATCGTGTGCGGCAGGTGGCCGCCGAGCGCGCCGATCTCCGCGGCTGGCCCGATCAGGATGCGCTGAATCTGGTGCTGGGCGAGCGCCGCGTCGCGCTCCACCCGCGCTGGAACGCCATGAACGCCCTGTGGCGACCCGAGGCTGAGCAGGTCTTCGGTGCCGCCGCGGTGGCCGAGGCCCGGCGGGCGCCGGCGATCCGGCACTTCGAGGGCCCGGCGGACAACAAGCCCTGGGCCCGCGCTTCGCGGCCGCCCGGCGCCGAGCTCTGGCGCGCCCAGCGGCGACAGATCCGCCCGAAGTTCTAGGCTCGCCGCCGATGGCCGACGCCCGGGCAGCGGTGGATGAGGTGCGCCTCTGGTACCACACGATGGAGCTCGCGCCGGGGGTCGTCACGCCGGGCTGGTTCGATCTGCGGCCCGTGCTCGCTCGGCTGCCGTGGCCAGACGTGGCAGGCAAGCGTTGCCTGGACGTCGGCACCTACGACGGGCACCTCGCGTTCGAGCTCGAGCGCCGCGGGGCGGCCGAGGTGGTGGCCGTCGACATCTCCGATCACGAGAGCTGGGACTGGCCGATCCGCATCCGCCGCCGGGCGGCGGGGCTCGGCGAGCTGGCGGGGGAGAAGGGCGCCGGCTTCCGTGCTGCGCGCGCAGCGCTGGGCTCGAGTGTCGAGCGGGTCGAGTGCAGCGTCTACGACCTCTCGCCCGAGCGCGTCGGCATGTTCGACGTGGTCGTCTGCGGCACGTTGATGCTGCACCTACGCGACCCGGTGCGGGCGATCGAGGCGATTGGCACGGTCTGCCGCGGGCGCTTCCTGTCGGCCGAGGAGGTCCTGCCGCGTGACCTGCGCGGCCGCGGGCGCCCGATGGCCCAGCTCGACGGCGTCAGCGAGCTCTGCCAGTGGTGGGTGCCGACCCGTGCGGGCCACCACCGGATGCTGCAGGCCGGCGGGTTCGACATCGAGCGCGCTGAGGCTCCCTACTGCCTGCCGTTCGGTCCCGCGCACCCGCGGCCGCCGCGCACCCCCGCGCGACTGGCTCGCCAGGCGCTCGTGCGCCTGCGGACCGGTGGCACCGGCACGCCGCACTCGGCCGTGCTGGCCCGGCCCGCGGTCTGATGCTCGCTCACGAGGCTCTGCTGGCGATCGCCCTGGTTGCGCTGGCCGGCGCCGGATGGCGCTGGGCGGGGCGCCTCACGCCCGTGGCCCTCGAGCGGGCGGTGGCTGCGGCGGTCATCGCCGGCAGCGCGGCCGTGGCCGAGGCGC
>JAWVFY010000464.1:0-8084 GCA_033855575.1 Solirubrobacteraceae bacterium | reverse complement strand
ATCCAGACGTCCAGCAGCGGCGCTGCGGTGCCCGAGTAGCCGACGTCCTCCGGCGGCTGCCCGCGCACGGACGCGAGCGGTCCGTCGATGGCGCGGATGACGTCGGCCACCGCGATGTCGGCGGGAGGCTTGGCCAGCCAGTAGCCCCCGTCCGCGCCGCGCTGGCTGCGCACGAGCCCGCTCTGTCGCAGGTCGGCCAGGATGTTCTCGAGGAACCTCACCGGGATGCTCTGGGCCCGGCCGATGGCCTCGCCCTTGGTGGCCAGGCCGGCCTCGTAGGCGACAGCCAGCTCGATCGCGGCGCGCACGCCGTAGTCGGCCCGCGCCGAGACCCGTAGGGCTCCCGAGGAGCGCAAGGAGCGGGGCAGGAGTGTGACGGGCGGGTCGAGCAACATCGTCAGCGTACCCCTTTTCCTACCAACCCTATGGGCATTGAGGAGTACTGCTATTCTCCCCAAACCAAATAGAGATTGAGGGCTTAGGCCCAGCGAAAGGAATCGATGTCAAGGAACGTCAAGTGGGTCGGTCTTGCAGTCGCTGCGCTGCTCGTCGTGCCGGTGATGGCCTTCGCCGCGGCAGGGCCGCCGACCGCCGCCACCGCACCGTCAGACAGCTCGGTGCTGACCGACACCTACGCCCTGATCAGCGGCGTCGTCAACCCCAACGGAACCAACACCAGCTACTACTTCGAGTGGGGAACGACCACGGCGTACGGGCAGACCACGCCGGTCACCAACGCGGGCAGTGGGACGGCGGATGTGCCGGTCGACGTATCGCTCGACGGCCTGACGCCGCACACGACCTACCACTACCGGCTGGTCGCACTGCCCGCCAGCCCCAGTGACCCCAACAACCCCGGCATCGTCCGTGGCGGCGATCAGATCTTCACCACCACCGCGCCGCTGGCCCTCTACATCACCGGCGGCAAGACCCCGGTGGTGGGGAACCGCGCGCAGGTCAAGGTGCAGTGCCTCGGGCCGCCGGACGAGGCCTGCCAGGGCCGCCTCAACCTGCTGAGCACCGTCAAGGGTCACCAGCAGGGCGACGGCTCGGCGAGCTACAACGTCGCGGTCGGCAAGACCAAGACGATCGGCGTGTACCTCACGCCGGCTGCGCGGCAGGCCATCAAGGCCTCCAAGAGCCATCGCCTGGTGGCCCACGCCACCGCCAGGTCCTCGGGCGTCAAGAAGCCCGGCCGCAACCTGCTCACCCTCGTCGGCTGACGCCGGTCACCTCCGAAAGGGACATCGCATGAACGCTGCAACGAGAAGGGTGGTGGCCGCGGCAGCGGCCACCATCGCCCTCACCGGGGCGGCCTCCGCCCAGGCCAAGGACATCATCGGCACCGGCTCGAGCGTCGCCGAGCCCTACCTGCGAGCGCTGTTCGCCGGCTATCACAAGGTCAAGCCGAAGATCCACTTCATCTACACCGCCGACGGCGGCAACGCCGGCGTCAAGGACGTCCAGCAGGGCCGCGCGCAGTTCGCGGTCAACACCCGTCCGCCGCTGCCCAGCGACTCGGGCACCACCTACCGCCAGCTGTTCCTGGACGGTCTGTGCATCGACGTCAACACGGCCAACAGCGCGCTGAGCAACCTGACGCTCGGTCAGCTCGCCGACATCTACCTGGCCCGCGTGACCAACTGGAACCAGGTCACCGGCTCGAATCTCTCGAGCACGATCGATCCGGTCGGCCGCGACTCCACCGCCGGCACCTACACGTTCTTCCAGAGCGCGGTGCTCAACGGCAAGACACAGGCGTCCAATGTCAACGCCGTCTCCTCCGACGGCCTGGTCGCCAACGCGGTGACGCAGGACCCCAACGCCATCGGATACGTGGGCTTTGCCCACTCCAAGGGCTCGGGCCTGAAGACCCTCACGCTCAACGGGGTGGCCTGCGCGCCGAAGTACGTCAAGAACCAGACCTACCCGCTCTCGCGCTACATCTGGTTCGTCTCACCGTCGAACAACTCGGACCCGGCCGTGCTGGCCTTCGCCAAGTGGATCCGCACGAGCAAGGCCGCCGGCGTGATCCTCAAGAAGGCCGGGGCAGTCCCCGCGTTCAACCGGACGTAGCCACCGCGGATGGCCGCCGCGCCGCACTTCTGGGAGACGGATCTCCATGGTGCCTCTGACCGGCGCGCCGAGCTCACGCTCGGCGCGCTCGTCGGCGCGGTGGTCCTCGTCGTCGTGGCGATGCTCGTCTTCGTCCTGCGCGAGGCGTGGCCGTCGTTCGCGCACAACGGGCTGTCGTGGTTCGGCGGCGGCGGGCGTGTCGACGCGCAGATGCAGGCGATCTTCACGTCGGGCGACCTCAACCAGGCCTACGTCTACACGCTGCACGCCTGGCCGCTGATCTGGAGCACGCTCCTGATCACGGGCGGGGCGGTGCTCATCGCGTTCGTGTGCTCGCTGTTCATCGCGGTCTTCATCGTCGAGTTCGCTCCCGAGTGGATGCGGCGGCTGCTCGAGCCGGTGGTGCGGCTGCTGGCCAGCGTCCCCTCGGTGATCTACGGGCTGCTGGGCGTCCTGGTGGTGGTGCCGTTCATCGGCAACCACCTGATCTCCGAGCACAGCAAGGCGTCCGTCGCGTACATCATCTCGCTGAGCGGCTACAGCCTGCTCGCCGCGGTGCTGATCCTCACGGTGATGATCTCGCCGATCATGATCTCGATCTTCGTGGACGGGCTGCGCGCCGTCCCGCGCGGCTGGCTGGAGGGGTCGCTCGCGCTGGGGATCAACAGCTGGCGGACGTTCTGGAAGATCGGCGTGCGCACGGCGCGGCCGGTGCTGGTCGCCGGCACGGTCCTCGCGGTCGCTCGAGCGCTGGGCGAGGTCGTGATGCTGGCGATGGTCTCGGGGTCGGTCGGCTTCGCACCGAACCCGGGCGACGGGCTGGTGTTCTTCGTCGAGCCGTCGCGGCCGCTGGCGGCAACGATCCTCAAGTACACCGAGGAGCTGACGTCGCCCCCGATGCGGCACACGCTGTTCGCGATCGCCGCGGTGCTGCTGTTCTCGGCGGCGATGCTGTCGTTCACCGGCTGGGCGATCAAGCAGCCGATCAAGCGCTACGGAGTCCGCGCGTGAGCACCCCCGGCCAGCGGGTCGACGCCCGCGACCGCAGCGCGTCGTGGAAGCTGCGCGACCGCGCCGGCCTGGGCTTCGCGTGGTTCCTCGGCCTGCTGTTCTGCGCCATCGCCGCGTCGATCGTCATCTACCTGCTGGTCCAGGGGCTGCGCTACGTGCGCCCCGAGTTGTTCGTCACCCAGCCAGCGGCCGGGTTCACCGAGAGCAGCACGGGCGGCTTCCTGGACCCGTTGCTCGGCACGTTCATCGTCGGCCTGATGGCGATGGCGATCGCCTTCCCCGTCGGGCTCGGCATCGGCGTCTGGCTGAGCGAGTACGGCCGGCCGTTCCCGCTGGCGCGCGCCGCCGAGGCCTGCGTCGAGATGCTCGCCGGCCTGCCGTCGATCGTGCTCGCGCTGTTCGGCACGCTGATCTTCCAGAGCCCCGCGCTGGGGTTCCTCAGCCGGCAGGTGGGCAACGGGCTGGTCTTCGGCCGGTCGTTCTTCGCCGCGGCGACCATGCTGTCGTTCATCGCCCTGCCGCTCGTCGTCGCCAGCGTGCGCGAGGGCCTGCAGGCCATCCCGGGGCACGTCCGCGAGGCGTCCTACGCGGTGGGCAAGACCCGGATCGCGACGACCCGCCGGGTCCTGCTGCCGGCGGCCAGGCCGTCGGTCATCACCGGGCTGATGCTCGGGTTCGGCCGGGTCATCGGCGACACGGCGATCATCGTCGTGCTGCTCGGCGCCACCCTGCGCTTCGACGGTGTCGGCGGCGTGCCCGTGCTCGGGACGCTGCGCGGCACCGGCAGCACGCTGACCACCTACGTCTTCGACAACGCCCCGACGGGCGAGGGCAACCAGCCGACCAAGGCCTACGCGGCCGCGTTCGTGCTGCTGATGATCGTCCTCGCCCTCAACGTCGGCGCCGACATCTTCACCCGCAAGGGAAGGGCACTGCGATGGAGCACCTGAAGCCGCGACCCGTCCGGCGCCTGCCGATCGACCCGGCCACGCCGCCGGCCGCCGCGCCCGCGCCGGCGAGCTTCGCCGGCGCCGCCCGCCGCCGCGCGCCGGCGTCGACGTTCGCCGTGGACCGCATGCAGGTCGACCACGTGTCGATCGCCTACGCCGGCAAGCCCGCGGTCAGGGACGTTTCCCTGCCGATCCGCCAGGGCGAGGTGCTGGCCCTGATCGGGCCCTCGGGCTGCGGCAAGACCACGCTGCTGCGCTCGCTCAACCGGCTGACCGAGCTGACCAGGACGGCCACGCTCGAGGGCGCGATCACGCTCGACGGGACCGAGATCGCGCGCTTCGAGCCGACGGCGCTCCGCCGCCGGGTGACGATGGTCTTCCAGCAGCCCAACCCGTTTCCGATGAGCGTCTTCGACAACGTCGCCTACGTGCTGCGCGAGCAGGCGGCGCGCCGGCCCCGGCGCCGCGCCCTCGAGGAGAAGGTGCGCGAGGTCCTCGCCCATGCGGGCCTGCTCGACGAGGTGGCCGATGACCTCGACCACCCGGCGCTGCGGCTCTCGGGCGGCCAGCAGCAGCGGCTGTGCATCGCGCGCGCCTTGGCCGCCGAGCCGGAGGTGCTGCTGCTCGACGAGCCGTGCTCGGCGCTGGATCCGCAGTCCACGCAGGTCATCGAGGACCTGATCGTCAAGCTGCGCGACGAGGTCGCGGTGGTCATCGTGACCCACAACCTCCAGCAGGCCCACCGGATCGCCGACCGGGTCGCGTTCATGTACCTCGGCGAGCTCGTCGAGTACGGGACCGCCAATCAGGTCTTCGGCTCGCCGCGCGAGCAGCGGACCAAGGACTACGTGAGCGGTGCGTTCGGCTAGCGCCCCGATCGCGGCCGCGCTCGTGCTGGTCCTCCTCGCCGGGTGCGACACGACCCAGCAGCAGAGCGCGCGCGCCAAGCTGACCGCCACCCGCCTGCTGGCCGGGCGCGACCCGCTGCTCGTGCGGACGCCCGACCCGGCGATCCGGGTGGGGCGGGTCGAGATCGTCCGCCATGGCGCCGCCGCGGCGGTGATCGTCGAGCTGCGCAACACATCGGTCGCGCCGCTGACCGACCTGCCGATCTCGGTCGGCCTGGCGCCGGATCGCCGCCATCGCCGGTACCTCAACCGGCGGGGGGGACTGGGGTACTTCGAGAACCACGTCGCCGCCGTCCCCGCCGGCGGCTCCACGACGTGGGTCTTCACCACCCACCGGCTCACCCGCGCCTCCGGCCGGCCGTTCGCGGTCGTCGGCGCCCCGGCACGGCCGCCGATCAGCTCGGCCGCCGGCACGCTGCCGGACATCGTGGCGACCGCGACCTCGCCCGCCGGGCCGCGCGTGGGCGTGCGGCTGCGCAACGCCGCCGGCGTGCCGCAGTACGGCATGCAGGTCTACGCGCTCGCCCGCCGCGGCTCGCGCTACGTCGCCGCCGGTCGCGTGACCGTCGCGCACCTCGGCAGCCACGCGGGCGCCCGCGTGAAGGTGCGGCTGATCGGCAGCACGAGGGGTGCCGCCGTGACCGTCCTGGCCCAACCGACCATCTTCGACTAGAGGCCCCGACCCATGACCACGACCGCGACCACCTACGAGCCGTGCGGAGCGTGCGGCGCGCCGCTCGACGAGCAGCAGCGCTACTGCGTCGAGTGCGGCACGAGCCGCCGGCACCCCGGCGATCCGGTCGCCCGGTACTTCGCCGATGCCGCCGCCCGGCGGCGCACGCCCACGGCGGCGGCAGCGCCTGTCGCGGCGGGCGGCGGCCGCCACGTCGAGAACCGCTGGATCGCCGTCGCGCTGGCGCTGATCCCCGTTGCCGCGGCGATCGGCGTCCTCGTCGGCCACGGCAGCGGCGGCAGCTCGGATGCGCAGCTGCTGGCCGCCGTGCGCGGGTCGGGCGGCGCCGCCGGCTCCGGCGCGCTGGCGGGCTCGTCCGGTGCCGCCGCGGCGATTCCCAGCGACTTCAGCCTGGCCAAGGGCTATGTCGTCAAGCTCGGCACGCTCCCGGGGGCCGGCACCGATCCCGCGGCGGTCGCCCGGGCCGAGCGGGCGGCGCGGGCCAAGGGGGCGACCGGCGTCGGGATCATCAACCCCTCGGACTTCGTCCTGCGCCCGGCGAGCGGGAGCAGCTACGTCCTCTACTCCGGCCAGTTCAAGACCAGGAGCGAGGCCACCAAGGCGCTGGCCAGGCTCCGGCGGCGCTTCCCGAAGGCGGCCGTGGTCGCGGTGACGCCGGCCGCCACCAGCGGCGGCAAGACGGCTGGGAGGATCTCGACCTCCGCGTCGGTCGCGACCCAGGCGCACCCGACGGCCAAGCAGCAGGCCGACGGCGCCCGGATCGTCCAGCAGATCCAGGCCTCCAAGGGCAAGACCTACGTCCAGCAGCAGCGCAAGCTGCCCGACACGATCGTGGTCCCATGAGCGATCCCGATCCGGAGCTGCTCCGGCGCCGCGAGGCGCTGATCGAGCGCTTCGCGCTTCAGCAGGCGGACCTCGGCGGGGCCTACTACGAGATGGCGATCCGCGACCACGTCCGCGAGGACGTGCTGGCGGCCAAGGCGGCCGAGCTTCAGCGCGTCGACATCGAGCTCGCGCAGGTCGAGCGGATCCTCGGCGGGGAGAGCCCTGCCATGGCCGGCAACTGCCCGGTGTGCGGTGCGCTGGCCGGCAAGGCCGACGTCTTCTGCTCGCAGTGCGGGCACCCGCTGGCCGACGGGGCCCCCGCGTGACCCGCGCCCAGCTCGGCGTCGTCGCCACGCTGTCACTGGTGTCGACCGCGATCGTGCTGGCCGACGGGGCCGGTACGACGTCGACCGCCGCGGTCCGCGACGCGCTGGCGCGGGTCGCAGCCGCTCGGCGCGTCGCGTCCACAGCGGGGCCGCGCAGCGCGGCGCCCGCCGCGCCGGTCCCCGCGTCCGCCGGGAGCGTCGCCCTCACGGCCAGCAGCGTCGCCCCGCCTTCCCCTGTGGCCAGTGCGCCGGCGGCGTCGCCGACCAGCACGAGCACAACGAAGACGCCCGCCAAGACCACTCCGGCGCCCCCTGCGGCCAAGCCGGCCAAGGTCCGCCACGTCTTCGTGATCGCTCTGACCGGGACCGGCGCTGACGCGACGTTCGGGCCGGGCTCGGCCGCGCCGTACCTGGCACAGCAGCTGCGGCCCCAGGGAACGCTGCTCGACAACTACGTGCCGCTGGACGGATCGGACCTGACCAACGAGCTGGCGCTGATCGGCGGCCAGCCGCCGAACGCCGACACGAGCGCCGAATGCCCGACCTTCCAGGACTTCCCGGCGAGCGCCAAGGCGGGCAAGAGCGGGGTCGTGCCTGGCGCCGGCTGCGTCTATCCCAACACGGTGCTGTCGCTCGGCGACCAGCTGACGGCGTCGCGCCGCTCGTGGCGGGCCTACTCGGAGGACATGGGCAACGGGCCCGCGGGCGCTCAGAGCTGCCGGCACCCCGACGACGGCGCCACCGACGACACCCTGCATGGCCGGCCCGGTGACCAGTACGCCACGCGCCACAACCCGTTCGTCTACTTCCACTCCCTGCTCGACCTCGGCGACTGCCAGGCCGACGACGTCACGCTCGACAAGCTGACCACCGACCTGCAGTCGATCCGCACGACGCCGAGCCTCTCGTTCATCGCCCCCAACCTGTGCGACGCGGGCACCGAGCAGCCCTGCGTCGACGGCCGCGCCGGCGGGCTGCCCGCGGTCGACGCGTTCCTGCAGGCGTGGGTGCCGCAGATCCTCCAGTCGCCCGCGTACCGGCAGGACGGGCTGCTGATGATCACGTTCCTCTCCAGCGCGACGACCGGCGCCGCGGCCACCACGCAGCCGGCGGGGGCCGCTCCTCCCCGCACCGGCGTGTTGCTGCTCTCGCGCTACGCCAAGCACGGCGCGACCATCGACACCCCGTATGACCCGTACGGGCTGTTGCGCTCGATCGAGGACGTCTTCGCCCTCAAGCCGCTCGCCAAGGCGGCGGGAGCAGCCTCGTTCGCCCGGGCGGCGGTCCCCACGGC
>JAWVFY010000463.1:0-2563 GCA_033855575.1 Solirubrobacteraceae bacterium | reverse complement strand
CTGCTACATGGACGTCGACCTCTCGACCGACCTGCGCGCGCTGCTGCCGCTCGTCGCCCCGCTGCTGTCGGGCCACAGCGACGTCGCCATCGGCACACGCCTGGCGCGTGGCAGCCGTGTGGTGCGCGGCCCGCGGCGCGAGCTGATCTCGCGGGTCTACAACCGGCTTCTCCACGCCACGCTGCGCACGCGCTTCTCCGACGCCCAGTGCGGCTTCAAGGCGGTCAGCGCCCGGGCCCTGCGCGAGCTGCTCGGCGACGTTCGCGACGACGGCTGGTTCTTCGACACCGAACTGCTCGTGCTCGCCCAGCGGCGCGGGATGCGCATCCACGAGGTGCCGGTCGACTGGGTCGACGATCCCGACTCGCGCGTCGCCGTCGTCCGCACGGCGATGACCGACCTGCGTGGCGTCGCCCGGCTGATGGGGGCGAGCCCGATCGGGCGGTTCATGGGCGTCGGCGTGATGAGCACGCTGGCCTACACGCTGCTGTACCTGTGGCTACGCAGCCCGCTGGGCGCCGAAGGCGCCAACGCACTGGCCCTGGCGATCACCGCGGTGGCCAACACACAGGCCAACCGCGTGCTGACCTTCGGGGTGTCCGGTCGCGACCGCCTGCTGCGCCAGCACGCGATGGGCGCCGGCGTCTACGTGCTCACGCTGGGCCTCACCGCCGGCGCGATGGCGGTCCTGCGGGGCCTGGATCCGTCGGCATCGCGGTTGCTCGAGGTCAGCGTGCTGATCGCCGCGAGCGTCTGCGCGACCGTCACCCGCTACGTCGCGCTGCGCACCTGGGTCTTCGCGCAGCGCCACCGCACTCCCCAGACCACACCCGTCGCCCACCCGGGCGCCTAGCCAAAGGAACCCGATGTCGACGTCGTCTCTGTCGCTCCCATCGCCCCTGGGCCACGGTCGCGCCTCCGCGCGGCTGCGGTCGCTGACCCGGCCGCGCCCGGAGCTCGCCGGGCTGCTCGTCCTGGCGGGCGTGCTGAACCTTTGGGCGCTCAGCCGCAACGGCTGGGCCAACGACTACTACAGCGCGGCCGTGCGATCGATGAGCACCAACTGGCACGCGTTCCTCTACGGCTCCTTCGATGCGTCGGGCGTGATGACCGTCGACAAGCCGCCGCTGGCTCTCTGGGTCCAGGCGCTGTCAGTGCGGGCCTTCGGCTTCAGCTCGTGGAGCCTGCTGGTGCCCCAGGCGCTGATGGGCGTCGCCACCGTCGGCCTGACGTATGACCTGGTGCGCCGCCGCTTCGGGCGCATCGCCGGCTTCGCCGGCGGGCTGGTGCTGGCGCTGACGCCGATCACCGTCGCGATCTCGCGTCACAACAACCCCGACGCGCTGCTCATCCTCTGCTGCGTCGCGGCGCTGTGGGCACTGGTCCGCGGTCTCGAGGACGGGCGCACGCGCTGGCTGCTGTTGGCCGGCCTGATGGTGGGCCTGGGCTTCGAGACCAAGATGCTCGTCGCGTTCATGGTCGTGCCGGGCATCGCCCTGGCCTGGCTGTGGGTCGCGCCGCGCGGCCGCGCCGCGGCGGTTCGCCAGCTGCTGGCGGGCGGCGCGGTGATGCTCGCCGTCAGCCTGGCCTGGCCGGTGCTGATGTGGCTGACCCCGGCGGCCGACCGGCCCTGGATCTCAGGCACGAGCGACAACTCGATCTGGTCGCTGATCTTCGGCTACAACGGCCTGGGGCGCATCGTCGGCCAGAGCGGCGGCCCCGGCGGGGCGACCGGTGGCGCGGGCGGCGGTGGCGGCGCCAACGGCCTCTTCGGCGGCTCGACCGGGCCGTTCCGGCTGCTCAACCAGGCGCTGGGCGGGCAGGCGAGCTGGCTGCTGGGCTTCGCCCTGGTGACCGTCGTCGCGCTGGCCGTGATCACGCGCCTGCGGCGTACTGACGCCCGGACCGGCTGGCTCATCGCGGTCGGCGGGTCGCTCGTGGTGACCGCGGTCGCGTTCAGCGAGGCCTCGGGCATCTTCCACCCGTACTACGTGTCGCTGCTGGCGCCGTTCATCGCCGCGCTCGTCGGCGCCGGCGTGGGGCAGATGCTCGCGGGCGGCCGCGTGATGCGGGTCGCCGGGCCGCTGGCCATTGCCGCGGGCGTGGCCTGCGAGCTCGTCGTGCTCGGTGACAACCCGGGCAGCCTGACCTGGCTGGCGCCGCTGCTGGTCATCGGCGGGCTGGCCGCCGCGGCGGCGCTCGGCCTGCCGTCGGCGCGTCGCGTGCGCCGCGCCGCGGTGGGCGGGATCGTGGCGCTGCTGCTGCTCGCGCCCGGCACGTGGGCCGTGCAGACGCTCGGGCACGCGACGAGCTCGACGTTCCCCGCCGGCGGGCCGGCCTCGACCAGCCAGGGGTTCGGCGGCGGGCCGGGCGGCGGTCCCGGCGGCGGTGGCCGCTTCGGCGGGCAGCCGCCAACCGGAGCGAGGGCCGCTGGCGGCTTCGGCGGGCCTCCGCCGGGCCTGCAGCTGCGTGGCGGCGGCGGAGGCTTCGGTGGTGGCGGTGGCCTGTCCGGTGGCACCTCGCAGACCCTGACCGAGGCGGTCGCCTACGCCAAGGCCCACGG
>JAWVFY010000462.1:0-4078 GCA_033855575.1 Solirubrobacteraceae bacterium | reverse complement strand
CGCGCCGCGAGGGCGACGGGGTTGCCCAGTTGGGCGCCGGGCCGGCGATGTCCCACATCACGCCGATGCCGCGGGCCTGGGCGAGCTTGGCCAGCGTGTCGTAACGGTCCCACTTGGCCTGCTCGTAGGCGTCGGGATCGGAGCCGTCGAAGCCCTTGGGCTTCGCGTTGGCGTTCGGCGACGGCGCGACCGAGCCCCAGAAGACCGTGACGCGGATGCGGTCGACCCCGAGGCCCTTGAGCTGGTCGAGCACCTTGGCCACGTGGGTCGGCGTCGAGAACTCGAGCTGGTCGTCGTCCTGGAAGTAGGACTCCTGTGTCGGCGAGGCATGTGCGGCGGCCGGGCCGGCGAGGGCCAGCAGCGCAAGGGTGATCAGGGTGCGGCGCATCTTGTTGGTGGCAGAACCCCGGCCGCGCTACTTGGTTGCGGTGGGGATCATGCGGTTGGCCTCGAGCAGCAGGCCGATCGCGTCCACGGAGCGGGGGTCGAGGTACAGCGCCGCGCTCAGCGTCCTCTTGGCGGCGAGCGGCTGCTTGAGCTGGTGCAGCTGGAAGTCGGCCAGCGCGGTCCAGGTGTCGGGGTCGGCCGGCTGCAGGCGGACGGCGGCCTGCAGCGCGCGCCGCGCTCCGGGAAGGTCGCCCGCCTTGGTCTCGATCGCTGACTGGTCGAAGTACGGCTCGACCGAGAGCGGGTCGCGCTGGTGGGCCTGGTTGGCCAGGTCGCGGGCGGTGCCCAGCTGCGGCGGTGTCGCGGCCAGCGCGTTGAGCGCCGCGTTGCCGGCGTCGGCCGACCGCTGGGGCTGCCAGGCCGCCCAGGCCGCGCTCAGGGCGACGGCGACCAGCGCCGCCGCGGTGAGGACCCGCGTGCGCGACCGCATCCCGGTGCGCAGCCGCTCGAGCATCCGGCCCGGCGCGCGCGGCGGGAGCTCGAGCACGCCGCGGCCGGCCAGCCAGCCCCCGGCCAGCAGTGCCGGGATGGCCACGCCGGGGATGAACCACGTCCAGTCGACGAAGGAGTGGACGCCGAAGACGATGACGATCGTCGTCAGCGTGAGCAGGCCGACGCGCTCGGGCGTGGTCCGCACGGCGCGGCGGCCGCGGCGGAGCCCGGTTGCCAGGGCGACGGCCACCGACAGCGCGGCCAGCGCCGCCAGGCTCAGCAGCAACCCGACGATCCCGCGATCGGCGAGCACCTGGACGACGTAGCCGTGCGCGTGCTGGACGTCGAGCGAGTCTGTCCGGTAACGCAGGCGCACCGTCGCATAGCCGCCGGTGCCCACGCCGATCAACGGGTGGTCGCGGAAGATCTTCAGCGCGTCGTTCCAGTAGCGGGCGCGCACGCTGCCGACCGCCGTCAGCCGGCTGGGGCTGTTGGTGACCCCCTGCACGCTGGTGTCGGTCAGCGTGTGGAAGTCGTGGGAGATCGAGCCGGTCAGGCCGCGCGAGCTCGCCGCCAGGCCCGCGATCCCCGCCAGCGGGATCAGCGCCAGGCCGACCATCACCGCGATGCCGGCGCGGCGCCGGGCGAGCTCGCTGGGCGGGTGGCGCTCACGCAGGAAGCCGACCGCCAGGCCCACACCCAGTAGCGCGATGAACATGAACAGCACCGCGATCAGCAGCTGGTGGCCGGCCTGATCGCGCAGGGCGAGCGGCACGTCGTCCTTGGTCAGCGCGTCCTGGCTGAACGCCCACGCGATGACCACCAGCGCCCCGGCCAGACCGCCGGCCAGCACGGCGAAGCCCCGCAGCCGCAGCGGCACGGCCCAGAACCAGAAGATCGCTCCCAGGAACAGGGCCAGCAGCGCGCCGCGCGAGTAGGCCAGCAGGATCACCACGATCAGCAGCCCGGTGGCCGGGAACGCCAGCGCGTTGAGCGCCGCGTGCCCGGTGCGCCGCGCCCCCAGCCACAGGCAGCCCGGCACCCCCATCGCGGCCATCAGACCCACTGCGTTCCAGTAGCCGAACGGCTCGCGCAGGCGGGCGTAGGTCTCAGCGGGCTCCAGCCAGCCGGGGAACACCTTGTGCAGCAGCGCCCAGCCCGACACGACCACGCACGCGATCGTGATCCCCGAGAGGATCACCGACCAGCGATGCGGGGCCAGGCGGACGAGCGTCAGGCCGACCGCGAACACCGCGAGGTAGGTGACCAGGCGGTTGGCCTCGATCCAGCTCTGATCGGGCGCCACCGACCAGATCGTCGAGATCGCGCTGGCCACGACGAACAGCGCGAACAGCCCGACCGATGCCCAGCCCCACCCCGAGTAGCGCCAGCTGGGAACGACCAGCAGCGCGATCACGCCGACGACCGCCGCCACCAGGTCGAGCACGATCTCCACCGTGGTGATGGCGCTGACCTCGAGGCCGCCGCTGGCGCGGACGGCGATCCAGGCCAGCGCGGCCCCCAGCAGGGTCGCGTAGATCGCCTCGGACTCCAGCGCCGGTAGGCGCACGGCCAGCGTCCGGGGCGGGGGGCTAAGCGCCGGGGTCGTCGCCTGCGTGCCCACGGCGGCTGCGCAAGAGGTTGGCGGACAGCCCGGCGGCGCCGAGCACGATCAGGATGATGAGCACGATCAGCGGCGTCGGCAGCTTCGACACCGCGCGCACCTGGCGGTAGGCCAGCGACCCGGGGGTGACGAGGTCCCCGCCGATGCGCTGCTGCGCCGGCCCGCTCTTGCGCGCCGCGGCGATGTCGCCCTGTGCGCGCGAGACCTCCTCGGGGGTCGCGCCGGCGAACGGGTTCTGCGACGTGCCCTGGCCGCCCGACGACCCGCCCAGGCCGAGCTCGGCGTGGCGGATCAGGCTGCGGCAGTTGGTGTACTCGTCGACGTCTGACGGGATGTGGGCCAGGGCGTCGTGGTAGTCCTTCTGCGTGTAGACCTTGGTCAGGCGGCCGTTCTGCACGCAGTCCTTGATCACGTCGGCGCCGCTCGCAAAGGCGGCCGGCGCGGGCAACAGAGTGCACACCGCGACGGCCGCGGCGGCCATGAGGCGTCGCACCATCGCCTTCGAAGCTAGCAAGCGCCGACCTCGTGGAGCGCCGCTTCGAACCCCGCGGCCCATGCCTCGTGGGTGAACGCCGCGACATCGCGCCGGCCGTGGGCGGCCAGCCGGTCACACAGCTCGGCGTCGTCGCGCAGGCGGCCGATCGCCTCGCGCAGTCCGCGCGGATCGCCGGCGGGAACGATCAGCCCGTTGCGCTCGTGGCGGACCAAGCCGCCGGCGGCGGCGCCCACCTCGTCGGTGGCGATGATGGCGGTGTGCTGGTTCATGGCCTCGTTGGCGACCAGTCCCCACGGCTCGCGGAAGTCCCGCGTCCGGACGGACGGTATGACCAGGACGCGCGCGGCGGCATAGAAGTTGCGCAGCCGCGCCGGGTCGGTCTCCCCGCTGACGACCTCCAGGCGCCCGTTTCCGTCCCACGCCTCGCGCAGGACGCGCAGGCCCTTCTCCGGCGCGTCGCGGCCGGCGAACAGGACGCTGAAGTCGGCGGAGCGCGGCGCGGCCGGAGCGCTCCAGTAGGCGTTGTCGACCGACTGCGGGGCGACGAAGACGCGCCACGCGCCACGCGCGCGGACGTAGGCCGAGACGTGCTCGCCGTAGGTCACGACCGCGTCGGCGCCGCGGTAGATCGCCAGCGTCGGCGCGTAGCCGAGCATGTGCGCCACCGTGCGCGGGTGGGCCCACAGGCTCGACCACAGGACGAACGGGACGCGTGCCCGGCGTGCGCCGGCGTAGGCCGCCGGCAGCGCGACGCGCCCGGCGGTGCCGCAGATCACCGCGGCGTAGCGCCCGCCGGCCGCCAGCGCGTGGACGTCGCGCTCGCGAACGGCGCGGCCCAGGCCGGTCGGCGCGCCGCCGTGGCGGTGGCGACCGCCGAAGGTCACGACGTCGAGCGCCACCCGGCGGCCCAGCGCGTCGAGCGCGCCGACGCGGCCGGCCGCCACGTGGTTGGTGACGAACAGGACCGGCTTCACCGCCCCAGCGCCTCCTCGTAGGCGGCGACCGTTGCCCGCCCGCACGCCTCCCAGGTGAAGTGACGGCGGACCGTCTCGCGCGCCTGCGCGCCGTCGCGCGCGGCG
>JAWVFY010000461.1:0-6329 GCA_033855575.1 Solirubrobacteraceae bacterium | reverse complement strand
CTGCGGGACGGCATCGCCCACCGGCCCGCTGTCGCCGATCCCGGCCGCGCGGATCGCCGTGGTGGTCCTCGAGAACCACGGCCCGGCCGCCGTCCTGCGCCACGGCTGGCTGGCCCGCGCCGCCCGTCACGGCGGTCGCGCCGTCGACGCGGTGGGCGAGCCCCACCCCGCCCAGCCCTACTTCGTGATGCTCAGCGGCGCGCTGCGACCACTGAGCGACCGGCAGGCCATCTCCCACCCCGTCGCCCAGGCCAACCTGACCACGCAGCTCGATCGCCGCCGCGTCTCGTGGACCGCCTACATGGACTCGATGCCCTACCCCTGCTACGGCCGCACCTCCGCGTCGGCCGGCACGGGGCTGTACGTCAAGCGCCACAACCCGTTTGAGTTCTTCGCCGACGTCGTCGACAACGCGGCCGATTGCCGCAGCGACGTCGTCCCCGGCCGGCGCCTCGCCACGGCCATCGCGACGCGGCGCCTGCCGCGTCTGGCCTGGATCACGCCGAACGTCTGCGAGGACATGCACAGCTGTCCGGTCAGCGCCGGCCAGCGGTGGATGGCCCGCATCCTCCCGCCGCTCATCACGGCGCTCGGCCCCCGGGGCCTGGTCCTCGTCGTGGCCGACGAGCGTTCGCCGGCGGGCCACGGGGGCGGTCGCATCCCGCTCGTCGCACTGGGCCCCGAGGCCCGGCCGGGGTCGGTCCTGCGCCAGCGCGTCGACCACCGGGCCGTGCTGGCCACCATCGAGGACGTCCTCGGCCTCGGGCGCCTGCCGGGCACCCGCACGAGCCCGACGCTGCGCGCGCTGCTGCGCTGAACGCGAACGCGTTGTCTACGGTTCCGCCCCATGAGGAGAGCTGCAGCGGCACTGGCGACGCTGGCCATCACGGCCGGGGCGCTTGCCGTGGGGTCCTCCCCCGCGGCGTTCCCGCGCTGCTTCGGTGCGGCCTCTCGCGACCGCGTTCACCCCTGTCACAACCCGGCCCTGGCCCTGATGGTCAGGCCGTCGGTCGACGCGGCGTTACTGCAGCCCAGCGCCCCGTGCATCATCGTCCGGGCGACCCGGCCGGAGGTCTGCGCGTTCGGCGCGCCGAGGGCGAAGGCGGTGCGACGGGTGGCGCTGATCGGCGACAGCCACTCGGTGCACTGGCGAGCCGCGCTCGACATCGCCGCGCGCCATCGCCGCTGGCACGCCAACGCGCTGTCGGAGTCCGAGTGCCCGTTCAACCTGGCCCGCAGCGAGCTCGACGGGGCCCACCGCGAGCTGTGCGCGCAGTGGAAGACCGACGTGATCGACTGGATGACCGC
Organism: Solirubrobacteraceae bacterium; assembly: GCA_033855575.1. Lineage (GTDB taxonomy): Bacteria > Actinomycetota > Thermoleophilia > Solirubrobacterales > Solirubrobacteraceae > BP-464. Next base: position 5,021 of record JAWVFY010000461.1, on the reverse strand, counting down.
GCACCCGGCGATCCACACGGTCATCGTCTCCGAGCACCACGGGATCCCCATCGTCCGCGATCCGGGCAAGACCCGACTGCAGACCGAGATCGACGGCTACATCGCGGCGTGGAACGCGCTGCCGGCGACGGTGCGGAGGATCGTCGTCGTCCGCGATCCGCCCTACAACGCCGCGAACTGGCAGCAGTGCATCAGCCGCGCGTTGGCCCACCGCCAACCGCCCGGCCTCCGCTGCCGCGCGCCGCGCTCGGTCGTCCTGCACAGCGACGTGGCGGTCATGGCTGCCCACCAGCTGGCGTCGCCGCGCGTCCGGGTTGTCGACCTCACGTCGTTCTTCTGCGACGCCCGCTCCTGCTATCCGGTCATCGGCGGCGCACTCGTCCACCGCGACCACGGGCACCTGAGCACCACCTACTCGGCGACGCTCGGCCCCTACCTGGGTCGCGCCCTCGACCGGGCCCTGCGCTGATCGGCCCGGTGCCGGCCTGTGTCACCAGTAGTGGCGCCTGCCGCCCACGGCGCGGCTCGTCGAGCCGAGCAGGTACAGGACGACGCCGACCACGAGCAGGACGATGCCCAGCGAATAGAGGATGCCGACGCCGAGAGCGATGCCCAGCAGCAGCAGGATGAGTCCAAGGATGATCACGTCGAGTCCTTTCTAAGCCAACAAGTCGTCGGCCGAGTTACCCGCGCAGGCCCCGTTCGACGCGCCGGCTGTCGGCACCGATACGGTCTGAGCGGTGCGTTCTCTGCTGATGCGCTCGCTGCCGAGCCTGCGCGCGGTCGGCGCCCTCGCCGCCGTCGCGGTGGTCGTGGTCATGGGGATTCGCGCCGGCCAGCGGGTGGACTTCGGGCGCTTGACGTGGTGGCCCCTGGCCCTGGCGCTGGCCGCCGCCGTCAGCTGGTGGCTGCTGCTTGCCCGCGGGTGGGCGCTGCTGGCAACCGGCCACGCCGGACGCCGCGACGTCGCCGTGTGGTGTCGCACCCAGGTGCTGCGCTACCTCCCCGGGGGGATCTGGGCGCCGGTGTCGCGGGCGACGCTCCTGCGCGGCAGCGCGCTGGACCGGGTGTCCACGGTCCTCGCCGAGAACGTCATCGCCCTGAGCACCGCGATCGCGATCGGCGGGCTGGCGCTGGCGGCGAGCGGGCGGCCGGTCTGGGCGCTGGCCGTCGTCGTCCTCGCGGCGCCCAGCGTCGCGCTGCGCGTGCTCGGCGAGCGGACGCGCCTGGCGCCGGGGCGCACCCGCCGCACGGCGGCCAACGATGCCGTCGCCTTCCTGGCCTATGCGGTCGCGGCCGTCGCCGTGCAGGGAGCGGTGTCAGGGCTGTCGCATCCGCTGGCGGTGGCCGGCGGCGCCGCCATCGCCTGGGCGGCAGGCCTGGTGGTGGTCTTCGCCCCCGGCGGCATCGGGGTGCGCGAGCTCGTCTACGTGGCGCTGCTGTCCTCCACGCTGCCGTCTGACGATCTCGCCGCGGCCGCCGTGACGATGCGCCTGGTGATGATCGCCGCGGAGCTCGCCGTCCTGCTGATCGTCGGCGGACGGCCCCGCGTCCCGCGCCCCGCCCCCTCCGATTAGGGGTGCCGGAGGCCGCCATGTGGCGGCCGGAGGCGGGTCCCCCCGGCCGGAGGCCGGATGGTGTCTAGCTGAGGGTTGCCGGGGCGCTGGCCGCCTGCTTGACCCACCGCGACCGGCAGGGGATCTTCTCGGTGTCGCAGCGGCGGGCGTAGCGCTGGGCGACCTCGGTGATCTCGGTGAGGAGATCGCCCTGGAGGGTGATCGGGTCGAGCCCAAGCGCCAGCAGTGAGCCGTTCTCGACGAACAGGTCGTTGGCGCTGGACTCCTTGCGCGGGTTGTCGACGAGGTCGATCTCGCTGCCGGTGAGCTCCGCCACGAGCTCGGCGAGCGCGAGCACCTGATGGACCTCGGTCATCTGGTTGAACACCCGGACGCGCTCTCCGGCGGCAGGCGGGTTCGCGATGGCGAGCTCGACACAGCGAACCGTGTCCTGGAGGTTGATGAAGGCCCGGCTCTGGCCGCCCGTGCCGTGGACCGTGAGCGGGTAGCCGATGGCCGCCTGCATGAGGAACCGGTTGAGGACCGTCCCGTAGTCGCCGTCGTAGTCGAAGCGGTTGACCAGCCGGTCGTCGAGCTGCGTCTCGGCCGTCTGCGTTCCCCACACGATGCCCTGGTGCAGGTCGGTCACCCGGATGTCGTCGTTGCGGTTGTAGAACGCGAACAGCAGCTGGTCCTGGGCCTTGGTCATGTGGTAGACGCTGCCCGGGGACGCCGGATAGAGGATCTCCTGCTCGACCTCGCCGCCCTGGTCGTCGTCCATGCGGACCAGCTGGTAGCCCTCGGGGATCTTCACGCCCGCCGTGCCGTAGCCGTAGACGCCCATGGTCCCGAGATGGACGAGGTGCGCATCCAGCTCGGCTTCGACGAGCGCCGCGAGCACGTTGTGGGTGGCGTTGACGTTGTTGGTGACCGTGTAGCGCTTGTGCGCGGCGCTCTTCATCGAGTACGGGGCGGCGCGCTGCTCGGCGAAGTGCACGATCGCGTTGGGCCGCCATGTCGTCAGCAGCGCGAGCAACGCGTCGTAGTCCTCGGCGACGTCGAGGCGCTCGAAGGCGATCTCGCGCCCGGAGACCTCCCGCCACGCGACCAGCCGGGTCTCCAGCGGTTCGATCGGCGTCAGCGAGACGGCGCCCAGTTCGACATCCGCCTTGCGGCGGGCGAAGTTGTCGACGATGACGACCTCGTAGCCGCGCGCCGAGAGGTGCAGCGCCGTGGGCCAGCCGCAGAAGCCGTCGCCACCCAGGATCAGGACGCGAGCGTCGTCGTTTTCGGCGCGCAGGAACCTGTCGCGGTTGGGCGCCGTGTCGAGTTGTTCGAGCACTTGTGCGGGATATTGCCCGAAATCGGCCATCAACGATCCCCTGGAGCATGCTTTCCCAGGGGGTTCTCAGCCGGCGTGGGGCGCCTGAGCCGACCGCGCGCAAGCGGTTGCCGCTCACGCCAGGCCGTGCGGAGTATCACGCGAGCGTAGCGCAAGCCGTAGATCGCGTTGCGGCCTTTCTTGCTGTTCCCGGCGGTGCGCTTGCGCATCACGATCGGCCGCTCGGCGATCCGGTAGCCGGCGGCGATCGCGCCGATCAGCAGCTCCGAGGTCTGGTACTGGACCTGGTCCTGGCGCACCGTCTGCGGGACCACGGTGCGCATCGCGCGAAAGCCGCTCGAGGTGTCGGTCACGCGCGTGCCGGTGAGCAGGCGCACGAGCGCGCCGAACACGTGGACGCCGGTCTGGCGGAAGGCGTCGTCGGTCTCGGTGGCCCCGAGCACCCGCGACCCGATGACGAAGTCCGCCTCGTCGGCGACGACCGGCTCGAGCACGCGCTCGAGCTCGGCCGGGTTCCATTGCCCGTCGGCGTCGAGCGTGACGATGTAGGCCGCGCCGTGCTCGTGCGCGAGCCGGTAGCCGACGCGCAGCGCGACGCCGTGACCGAGGTTGCGTTCGAGCCGCGCGACGTGCGCGCCGCCGGCAGCGGCCACGGCGCTGGTCGCGTCGGTGCTCCCATCGTCGACGACGAGGACGTCGACGGGCAGGCCGCAGGCGACGGGCGGGATCTCGCGCAGCACCTCGCCGAGCGACGGCTCCTCGTCGAGCGCGGCGATGACGGCGAGCACCGGGCTGAACCTCACGTCGGGGTGCTCTTCGCGGAAGGCCGCAAGCGCACCGTCGCGCACCGCCTCCGATCCGGGGGCCCACCTCCGCGCGGAACCGCCGCTCACAGGGGCCGAGACCCCGAATTACCAGCGGCGCGCGGTGCCATCATCGGCCGTTCACGGTAGCGCCAGGTTGGTCGCCGGCGACGGCGGCGACCGCGCCTCGGCTAGCGTCGGCCGGCGCATGGCCCTCCGACGCCTGGTCCCCCTCCCCTCCGTGCGGTTTGCCGTCGTCGCCTGCCTGGCGCTCGCGGCACTGACGCTGCTGGGCCCGCACCAGCCGACCTACGACCCCTGGGCGTGGCTGAACTGGGGCCGCGAGATCACCCACGGCCAGCTCGACACGGTCGGCGGCCCGTCGTGGAAACCGTTCCCGGTGCTCTTCACGGCGCCGTTCTCGTTGCTCGGCGCCAACGCCCCACAGCTGTGGCTGGTGATCGCGCGCGCGGGCCTGCTGCTTGCGTTCGTCGCGGCCTTCCGGCTGGCCGCTTCGGTCGCCGGGCCCGTCGCCGGTGCCGTGGCGGTCGCCGGCATCGCGCTGGTCGATCGCTTCCTGCCGCTGACCGCGCGCGGCAACTCCGAGGGGCTGCTCGCCGCGTTCGCGCTCGGCGCGGTGGACCGCCATCGCAGCGGCCACCGCGGGCAGGCGCTGGTGCTCGCCGTCATGGCCGGCCTGGTGCGGCCGGAGGTCTGGCCGTACCTCGGGCTCTACGCCCTGTGGCTGGCGTGGACGCGACCCACTCGCCGGGACCGCCTGCGCGCCCTGGCGCTCATCGGCGCCGGCGGCCTCGTGCTCCTCGTCGCCTGGTTCGTCCCCGAGAAGCTCGGGTCGGGCAGCGTCCTGCGCGGGGCCTCCCGCGCGCTGGAGGCGGTCGAGGGGTCGCCGGCTCAGGCCGCGCACCCGTTCCTGGCCGTCTTCGGCAACTCCGCCGGGGCGGTCGCGCCACCGCTCTACGCCGGCGCGCTCCTGGCGGTCCTTCTGGCCGTGCGCACGAGGGCGCGCCTGATCCTCATCCTGGCCGCCGCCGCCTCGAGCTACATGATCATCGTCGCGATCCTCGCGCAGGTGGGCTTCACCGGCAACGAGCGCTACGTGCTGCTCCCGGCCTCGGTGATCTGCGTGCTCGGGGGCATCGGGCTCGTGCAGGGAGCCGGCGCGCTCGCGACCCGGGTCGGGCGCCGGTGGGCCGTCACCGTCGTCGGGGTGGCCGGCCTCGCGTTCGCGGTCAGCCCGGTGCACAGGCTCGCCCGGCAGATCCGCGACGTCCAGCGCGAGAGCGACCTCTACGACCACCT
>JAWVFY010000460.1:0-3975 GCA_033855575.1 Solirubrobacteraceae bacterium | reverse complement strand
AGGTCGCGATAGGACTGGGCAGCCATGCCGTCCGGTTCGTACTTGAGCACTGACATTCCTTTCACGGGCGCCTCTGCGAACCGGATGGTCTTCCTGATGCGCGAGGCGAAGACCCGATCGCCGAAGTTCTCCTCGAGGATCTCGATCGCCTCCTTGGCATGCACCGTCCGGGTGTCCATGAGCGTGGGCAGGATCCCCTCGATCTGCACGTTCGGATTGAGGTTCTCCTGGATCATCTGCATCGTGTTCTGCAGCTGGATCAGGCCGCGCATGGACAGATACTCGCATTGGACGGGGACGATCACCTTGTCTGCCGCCGTGAGGGCGTTGATCGTGAGCAGCCCGAGGCTCGGCGGCGTGTCGATGAAGATGAAGTCGTAGTCCTCGCGGATCGGCACGAAGGCCTTCTCCAGCGAGCGCTCGCGGCCGATCTTGGTCGACATCGCGATCTCCGCGCCGGCAAGGTCGATCGACGCGCATGCGATGTCGATCTCGCGCTTCTTGATGACCTCGCGGATCGACGTGTCGTAGACGAGCACGTCGTACATCGAGTTCTCGAGCGAATCGGGGTCGATGCCCTGCGACATGGTGAGGTTGCCCTGTGGGTCCATGTCGACGCACAGCACGCGAGCCCCCCGCTCCGCGAAGGCCACAGCCAGATTCAGGGTCGTCGTCGTCTTGGCGACGCCGCCCTTCTGGTTGGCGAAAACGATCACCTTCGCCCTGTCTTGCTGCACGCTCTCCACTGGGGTGACTCCGATTGGTCGAGGGGTGGGCGGGAAACCGCTCACGCGGGCGTCTTTCGCCGTTCTGCGTGTCCCTCCTTCCCATAACCTCCGGACGGAATGGACGCGGTGACGCACTGGGACGAGCTCGAGATCGAGCACCACGAGCTGGGCCCGATGAACGCCCGCTGGCGGAACGTCGAGGGGGTCCGGCTCGCGATGAGCCGCATCGACGTCGCGCCCGGCGAGCAGTCCACGCCCGCCCACGTCCATACGGCCGAGGAGGAGTTCTTCTACGTCGTCCGCGGCGACGGGCTGTGGTGGGAGGACGGGGCGACGATCGCGATCGGCGCCGGCGACGTCGTCTACGCCAGGCCGAAGGGCGGCGCCCACACGATGATCGGCGGCGGCGACGGCATCGACGTGCTCGCGTTCGGTCCGCGCATCGACACCGAGCTCGTGCACCTGCCGCGCCCGGGCGTCATCCGCATCGGCGGCGTGACGCTGCCGGCCGAGACGAGGCACCACTGGCAATTCGAAGCCGAGGCGGGGCCGGTCGAGCGCTCCGCGCCAAGCCCGCGCCCGGCGCACGTCATGCGTGCACGCGACGTGCCCGACCAGCCCCAGCGCAGCGGACCGTTCGGGATCGTGCGCCGCCGCATCGGCGATCACCTCGGCGCGCGCCGGACCGGCCTGGGCCTGATCGACGTCGACCCGGGCAAGCGCTCGTACCCGTTCCACTGCCACTCCGCCGAAGAGGAGCTGTTCGTTGTGCTGGGCGGCGACGGCACGCTGCGGCTCGGCGACGACGAGCGTCCCGTCCGCGCCGGAAGCGTGATCTCGCGGCCGTCGGGCAGCCGCGTCGCGCACCAGTTCATCGCCGGCGACGACGGGCTCGAGCTGCTCGCCTACAGCGAGGTCGAGCCCGCCGACATGACCTTCTATCCGGACTCCAACAGGGTCAACCTGCGCTACCTCGGCGTGCGCTTCGCCGTCGACCCCGTGGGTTACTGGGACGGCGAGGTCTGAGCCCGCTCGGCAAGGAGCTCGTCGTCGTCACCGGCAAGGGCGGCGTCGGGAAGTCGACGGTCGCTGCAGCGGTCGGGATGGTGGCCGCGCGGCGCGGGCTGCGAACGATCGTCGCCGAGGTTGCCGCGCGCGACGACGTGACGCGCATCCTCGACGCCGGCGGCGCCCCCTACGCCGAGAACGAGCTCGCTCCCGGCCTGCATCACATCTCGATCCACCCGGAGGACGCGCTCGAGGAGTACCTCCGCGACCAGCTCCCAGGGCCGCTGGCCGAGGTGCTGGCGCAATCGCGGATGTTCACGGTCTTCGCCGCCGCGACCCCCGGCATGCGCGAGCTGCTGAGCGTCGGGAAGGCATGGGAGCTCACGCAGAACCCGCGCCGCACCCCGGGTGCCGAGCCCTACGACCTGGTGATCCTCGACGCCCCGGCCACGGGACACGGCCTGGCGATCCTCGAGGCGCCGCGGACGTTCGCCGAGGCAGCGCGCGTGGGCGCCGTCGCAAGGCAGGGCCGTACGATCCACGCGATGCTCGCCGATCCCGCGCGCACCGGCGTCATCGCCGTCGCCAGCCCCGAGGAGATGCCCGTGAACGAGACGTTCGCGCTGCGCCGCGGCCTGCGCGACCGCCTGGGGCTCGACGTCGCGCGCGTCGTCGTCAACGGGGTGGCGCGCTCGCACTTCACCGCTGTCGAGGCCGCCGGGCTGCGCGGCGACTCCGAGCCGGTCCGAGCCGCTCGCTGGAACCACGGCCGCGCCCGCGCGCACCGCGCCCAGCTCGCACGGCTGCGCCGCGGCCTCCAGGGCGTCCCGTGCTCCACGCTGCCGTTGCTGCACGTGGCGGAGCTGGACAGCGATGCGATCGCCGGGCTCGCCGACCGGCTGGAGCGGTCGCTGTGATCGCCGAGCGGCTGGAGGGCAAGCGGATCGTCATCTGCGCCGGCTCCGGCGGCGTCGGGAAGACCACGACGTCGGCGGCGCTCGCGATGGGCCTCGCGGCACAGGGACGCAAGGTCGCGGTCGTGACCATCGACCCCGCCAAGCGGCTCGCCGACTCGCTCGGCCTCGAGGACCTGGGCAACGAGCCGCGGCTCGTGGACCCGAAGCGCTTCGCGGGCCACGGCATCGAGATGAAGGGCGAGCTGTGGGCGATGATGCTCGACGCCAAGCGCACGTTCGACGAGCTGATCGGCCGCCTGGCGCCCGACGACAAGGCGCGCGACGAGGTGCTCGCAAACCGGATCTACCAGGAGCTCTCCAGCGCGGTCGCCGGCTCCCAGGAGTTCACCGCGATCGCGAAGCTCTACGAGCTCGATCGCGAGGGCGGCTTCGACGTGATCGTGCTCGACACGCCGCCGTCCCGCAACGCGCTCGACTTCCTCGACGCGCCCGACCGGCTCACCGGGTTCTTCGAGGGCCGAGCGCTGCGCGTGCTGCTGGCGCCGACCGGGCTCGCCGCGCGCGTCGTCGGGCGCGGGACAGGGGTCGTCTTCGGCGTGCTCAAGCGCGTGACGGGCGTCAACCTGCTGGAGGACCTGAGCGTGTTCTTCCGCTCGCTCGGCGGCCTGATCGACGGCTTCAAGGAGCGCACCAAGGGCGTCAAGGCGCTCCTCGCCGATCCGGCGACGACGTTCCTTGTCATCACCTCGCCCGAGCGCGAGCCGGTGGAGGAGGCGATCTTCTTCCGCGGCAAGCTGCGCGACGCCGGGATGCCGTTCGGCGGGCTGATCGTCAACCGGGTGCAGCCGTTCGGCACCGAGCCCGCCGACGAGGCGGCGCTGGCGAAGACGCTCGGCGACGCGAGGCTCGCGGCGAAGGTCGTGCGGACGTGGGACGAGACGCGCGTGCTGGCCGGCCGCGATCAGGCTTCGATCAAGCGCCTCAAGCGCGAGACCGGCGACTCAAAGCCGGTGCTCGTCCCGCTGCTCGAGGGCGACGTCCACGACGTCGACGGGCTCGTCGCCGTGCACGCCCACCTGTTCGCCTGAGCGCAGGAGATGGTCGGAGACCTCGCGGAGGTCGGAGTCCAGGTGGCCGCAGAGCACGTCGCGCAGCAGCGCGCGCAGATGCCCGCCCAGCTCGCCGCAGAGCGCATCCACGTCATCGCCGTCCGGCGCGAGCCCGGCGACGACCGCGCGCTCCAGCGATACCGCGTGGGCCGCGCGCTCGGCAAGCGCGTGGCGCTCGTCGGGCATCGCGCACAGCGCCGCCAGCCGGCCGGG
>JAWVFY010000459.1:0-20935 GCA_033855575.1 Solirubrobacteraceae bacterium | reverse complement strand
CGCGCGAGCTCGCGACCATGCTGCCATCAGTCGAGGCGCGCCTCGGGAAGCTCGAGGAGCAGCGCCTGTTCTCCGGGCGCTATGACAACGGCGACGCGCTCGTCACCGTCAACGCCGGCGCCGGTGGTACCGACGCCCAGGACTGGGCCGAGATGGTCCTGCGCATGGAGATGCGCTGGGCGGAGGCGCGCGGGTTCAAGGTCGAGCTGCTCGAGGTCAGCCCGGGGGAGGAGGCCGGCATCAAGTCGGCGACGTTCCGCGTGTCCGGCGAGAACGCCTACGGCCTGTACTCGGCCGAGAAGGGCGTGCACCGCCTCGTCCGCCTCAGCCCGTTCGACTCGGCCAACCGCCGCCAGACGAGCTTCGCCGGCGTCGAGGTCGCGCCGGTGATCGAGGACGCAGGCGAGGTCGAGATCGACTCCGACGACCTGCAGGTCGACACCTACCGCGCGTCGGGCGCCGGCGGCCAGCACGTCAACAAGACCGACTCGGCGGTGCGCATCACCCACCGGCCCACCGGCATCGTCGTGCAGTGCCAGAACGAGCGCTCGCAGACCCAGAACCGCGAGACGGCGATGAAGATGCTGCGCTCCAAGCTCGTCGAGCGGCGCGAGCGCGAGCGCGCCGAGGAGCTGGCGCGCGAGAAGGGCGAGAGCCAGGACGTCAACTTCGGCTCGCAGATCCGCTCCTATGTGCTGCACCCCTACACGATGGTCAAGGACCACCGCACGAACTTCGAGGTCGGCAACGCGCAGGGTGTCCTCGACGGCGACCTCGACGGCTTCGTCCGCGCCGAGCTGCTGCGGCGCGGGCGATGACGCCGCCCAGCCATTCCGACCAGCCCAGCGCGCCCTACCTCGACGCGCTCGTCGCCTACGCCTTTCGCGGCAGCGGGCGCTTCCACGTGCCCGGCCACAAGGGCGGCCCGGGCGCCGATCCGGCGCTGCGCTTCGCCCTGGGCGACCGCGCGCTGGCCGTCGACATCCCGCAGGACATCGAGGGGATCGACCTCGGCGCGTCGCCGACGCCCTACGAGCGCGCCGAGCAGCTGGCCGCCGAGGCTTACGGTGCCGAGCGGACGTGGTTTCTCTCCAACGGAGCGACCCAGGGCAACCACGCGCTGTGCCTGGCGCTGGCGGCGATGGGCAAGCGGGTGGTCGCCCAGCGCAATTCGCACGCGTCGCTCGTCGACGGGCTGGTCCTCAGCGGCGGGATGCCCACGTTCGTCGCACCGGAGTACGACCCGGAGCTCGGCATGGCCCACGGGGTCACGCCCGCCGCGCTGGCGGCCGCGCTGGCCGCAGCGGGTGGGCAGGATCCGATTCGGGTGGCGTTCGTCGTCTCGCCGACCTACTACGGCATGGTCGCCGACGTCGAGGGCCTGGCCGCGGCGGCTCACGACGCCGGCGCCGCGCTCGTCGTCGACCAGGCCTGGGGCCCGCACTTCGGCTTCCATCCCGACCTTCCGGCCTCGGCGCTGGCGCTGGGCGCCGACGCCGTGCTGACCTCGACGCACAAGCTCGTCGGCAGCCTGACGCAGAGCGCGATGCTCCACGTCGCGCCGACCGACCGGATCGACGTCGCGGCGGTCTCGCGGGCCGTGCGCTTGGTCCGCTCGACCTCGCAGAGCTCGCTGCTGCTGGGCTCGCTCGACGCGGCCCGCCGCCAGCTTGCGGTCCACGGCGAGGCGCTGCTGCACCACACGCTGGCGGCCATCCACCGCGTCCGCGACAAGCTGGCCACGGTGCCCGGGATCGCGCTGATCGGCCCCGAGCTCGTCGGCCAGCCGGGCGTCGCCGACTGGGATCCGCTGCGCATCGTGCTCGACGTGCGCGCCACCGGCCGGTCGGGCTATGAGGTGGCCGACGCGCTGCGCGACGGCTACGACGTGCAGGCCGAGCTGGCCACCCACGCCACCGTCGTCCTGCTGGCGGGCATCGCCGAGGATCCCGACGCGCTCGAGCGGATGGCCGGCGACGTCGACGAGACGGTCAAGCGGATCACCGTGGCCGGCACCAGCGAGGCGCTGGTGCGGGGGCCGGGCGCGCTGGAGAACGAGATGGTGGTCGCGCCCCGCGACGCCTTCCTCGGGGCGGCCGACGTCGTCGCGGTCGACGCCGCGGTCGGCCGCGTGTCCTGCGAGTCGATTGCCGGCTACCCACCGGGGATCCCTGCGCTGCTGCCGGGCGAGCGGATCACCGCCGAGACCGTCGCCTACCTGCGCGAGCTGGTGTCCAGCGGGGCGCGCCTGCACGGCGCCAGCGACCCGTCGTTCGCCACCATCCACGTGCTCGCCTCCGACGCCTAGAGGTTGCGCTCGGCCCGCCGGGCCGCCAGCCTGAGCGCCTCGCCGCCGATCAGGCGTTCGAAGCCGCCCACGACCGTCCACAGGGCGCGTAGCCGTACCGTGGCCCGGCGGTTTGTCCCCGCCGCGCGCGCCTCGCTGATCAGGGCGCTCCGCCCGTCGGGCAGCGGCTGCACCCAGTGGGCGAACAGCACCCGCGCGGTCCCGGGCCGATCCCAGCGGCGGAAGGCCTCGGCGTCAGCCAGCGGCGGGTAGTCGCGGTCGAGCGTCCAGATCCGGCCGGCCAGGCCGGAGACCGACCAGCCATCGCCCTCGTCGAGGACCGTGAACGGGTAGGCGCGGAACAGGTCGCGAAACGCGGTCTCGCGCGCGACGCCGGGGATCCGCCAGCGCACGACCCGCCCGAGCGAGCGCGTGTCGCACAGCCGGACGCTCTCGGCGGCGTGCCACAGCGCGGGGCTGTCGGCCCGCGCGGTGCGGCGGTGGCGGCTGCGGATGACCGGGTCGGGCAGCCAGGCGTCGAGGTCGGGCGCGGTCATCGCAGGATGGCGACCGGCTTGCCGGTGACCCGGCGCTCGCCGAGGCCCGCCAGGACCTCGGGCACGGCATCGAGTGAGTGCTCGGAGATCGCCGCCGGCGTGAGCTTCCCCGCCTCGAACCAGCTGCGCAGGTCGGTCCACGCAGCCTGCGGGAAGCCCTGGTCGACCGCCAGCATGCCGCCGTAGTTGACCCCGATCACGTCCGCGTGGCGGAGCAGCAGCCGGTTGACCTCGACGCTGGGCACGGTGCCCGACGCGAACCCGACGACGAGCAGCCGGCCCTCGGGCGCCAGGCAGCGCAGGGCGCGCCGGAACGCGTCGCCGCCAACCGGGTCGACGACGACGTCGGCGCGCTCCTCGCGCTCCCAGTCACCGGCGGCCAGATGGACGGCGTCGGCGCCCGCCGCCTGCGCGATGGCGATCCGCGACTCGGCCGAGACGATCGCGACCACCCGGCCCGCGCCCAGCGCCTTGGCGACCTGGATCGCGGCCACCCCGACGCCGCCGGCGGCCCCGAGCACGAGCACGGTCTCGCCCGCGCGCAGCCGCCCGCGGCGGGTCAGCGCCAGGTGGGCGGTCTGGTAGTTGGTCACCATCGCCGCGCCCTGCGCGAACGACATCTCGCCGGGCAGCTCGAAGACCGCGAAGTCCGGCGCCACCGCGATCTCCGCGAACGCACCGAACGGCACCGTGGCGGCGACGCGTCGATCGCCGGCCGTGCCCGCGACCTCGATGCCGGGCACGAACGGCAGCGGCGGTGCGATCTGGTACTCGCCGCGCGTGACCAGCCAGTCGACGAAGCCGATCCCCGCCGCATGGACCTCGATCGCGGTGGTCCCGTCGGGTGCCGCCGGCGGCGGGAGGTCCTCGAGGCGCAGAGCCTCGGGACCGGCGGTCTCGTGGAGCACCAGTGCGCGCACGCGCGGAAACCTATCCTCGCTGCGATGGAGATCGAAGCGCTGGTCCGCGCGGCCCTCGACGAGGATCTCGGCGCGGGCGACGTCACGTCGCTGGCGACGGTGCCCGAGGGCGCGCTCGGAGTGGCGACGATCACCCAGAAGGCGCCGGGCGTCGTCTTCGGGATCGAGGCGGCGAGCGCCGTCTTCGCGGCGCTGGACCCGGCCGTCGAGGTGCGGGCTCTGGGGCCCGAGGGTCAGTGGCGCGAACGTGGGGAGGTGCTCCGGGCGACGGGCGCCACGCGCGCACTGCTGGGCGCCGAGCGCACCGCGCTGAACCTGCTGGGGCGGCTCAGTGGGGTCGCCACGCTGACCGCCCGCTACGTGCAGGCCGTCGAGGGCACCGGCGTGCGGATCCTTGACACGCGCAAGACGACCCCGGGGCTGCGCGCGCTCGAGAAGGCGGCCGTCCGCGCCGGGGGAGGGCACAGCCACCGCTTCGGGCTGTTCGACATGGTCCTGATCAAGGAGAACCACGCGGCCGCGGCGGGCGGCGTCGGCGCGGCGGTGACCCTTGCCCGCGCGGCGTTCCCCGACGTTCCGCTGGAGGTCGAGTGCCGCACGCCCGTCGAGATCGCGGAGGCGCTCGACGCCGGCGCGCCGCGGATCCTGCTCGACAACATGGCCCCGGCCGCGCTTGCCGCCGCGGTCGCCCAGAACCGGGCCCATCGCGCCCCGGCGCAGCTCGAGGCGAGCGGCGGGATCACCCTCGAGACGGTGCGTGAGCACGCGGTTGCGGGGCTAGACTTCATCTCGGTGGGAGCGCTCACCCATTCGGCGCCCGCACTGGACCTGTCCCTCCTCTTGGAGCCGCTGCCATGAAGCTCCCGATGGCCACCATCCCCAACCCGTACGCCGAGGAGACGCTGTCGCCCGGCGACATCGCCGACCTGCAGGACGAGGTCCGTGCGCTGGCCCGCGAGCGCGACGCGGTGATCCTCGCCCACAACTACCAGCTGGGGGAGATCCAGGAGGTGGCCGACTACGTGGGCGACTCGCTGGGCCTGTCCCAGGAGGCGGCGCGGACCGACGCCGAGGTCATCGCCTTCTGCGGTGTGCACTTCATGGCCGAGACCGCCTCGGTCCTGTCGCCCTACAAGACCGTTCTACTGCCCGACCTCGGGGCCGGCTGCTCGCTGGCCGAGACGATCGACGCCGTCCAGCTGCGCCACTGGAAGGCGATGCATCCGGGCGCGGTGGTCGTCATGTACGTCAACACCACCGCCGAGGTCAAGGCGGAGACCGACTACTGCTGCACCTCGGCCAACGCCGTCGCGGTGGTCGAGCACATCTACCGCGAGCACGGCGAGGACACGACGATCCTCTTCGGCCCCGACATGTTCCTCGGCTCCTACGTCGAGCGGGTGACGGGCAAGCCGATGAAGGTGTGGATCGGCGAGTGCCACGTCCACGCCGGCATCCGGCCCGAGGACATCAACCTGATGCGCGGCGAGCACCCGCACGCCGAGTTCCTCGTTCATCCCGAGTGCGGCTGCACGACCGCCGTGCTCGAGTACCAGGCGGCCGGCGACATCGCGGCTGACGACACCTTCACGCTGTCGACCGGCGGGATGCTCGAGCACGCGCGGGCGATGGAGCCGGGAACTCAGGCCATCGTCGCCACCGAGACCGGCATGCTGCACCCGCTGCGCCAGGTCGCGCCCGAGGTCGACTTCATCGCCGCCAACGAGGCGGCGGTCTGCCGCTACATGAAGAAGATCACGCTGCCCAAGCTGCGCGACACGCTCCGTGACCTCACCCCCGAAGTCAAGGTGCCGATCGAGATCGCCGAGCGGGCGCGGATCCCGATCGAGCGCATGGTCGCGATCAGCTAGGCAGCGCCAGGAGGTCGACGCCGGCGTCGGCGGCGTCGCGCACCACGCGCAGCGCACCGCGCTTGCGCTCGAACTCCGCCGGCGTGTAGCAGTGGACCTCGGCGGCGGCGCCCATCTCCGCGCCGTCCCACAGGCTCGCGGCCTGGTGGACGCGCTCGAGCCACGGGATCCCGTCGAAGCGCTCCGAGACGAACACCACCACGTACTCCGGCCCGCGCTCTCGCTGGGGCGGCGCGCCGCGCTCGTCGGCCACCCGCGCTCCGCCCAGCAGCGCCTGGTCGAGCGGCCAGCGGTCGGCGACGCGGGCCGCGTAGCGGCGCGCCTCGTGGAGGTTCAGCTCGGCGGCAGCGACCACGACGGGCGGATTCTCCCGGATCTGGACCCGCACCGTGACCGTCCTGCTTCGTCGAGTGGACAGTTGAGTCCGGATAGCGGCCCCACCTGTCCACTCGATGCTCCGGTGGCTAGGCGAACTCGTCGGCGGAGTGCGGTCCGACGCAGGCTACGGCCAGGCGCTCGGGGTCGATCGAGCGGGCCACCGCGGCCACCTCGTCGGGGGTCACCGCGTCGAGCGCGGCGATCTCGCCGGCGATGTCGATCGGCTGGCCGTGGACGATGACCTGGGTCGCGGCGAGGCGCCCCACGGCGCCCGAGTTCTCGAACGCGATCACCCGCCGGCCGGCCGCGTAGGCGCGAGCGCGCTCGACCTCGGCGTCGTCGGGGCCGTTGGCGTGCAGGTCGGCGACGATCTCGCGCATGCGGGTGTAGGCCTCGACGCACTTGGCCGACTCCAGGCCTGAGCCGAGCTGGAGGACCGGCAGGTCGGCGAAGCTGTGGTCGACCGACCAGACCGAGTAGCAGAGGCCGCGCTGCTCGCGGATCTCCTCGAAGAGCCGCGAGCCCATCGAGCCGCCCAGCAGCGTCGAGTAGACCGTCAGCGCCGCGCGCTGGGCCGTGTCGGCCGGGTCGATCCGGGGGTGATAGAGCATCCGCAGGTGCGACTGGTTGGTGTCGCGCTGCTCGACCGCCCGCTCGGTGCTGGGCTCGGGGGCGGTCTCGTAGGGCTCGATCCCGTTGCCGGAGGGCAGCCGCTCGAGCAGCTCGTGGGCGAGGGCGTCGTCGAGGTGCTGGACGTTGCCCACGGCGAAGGCCGCGCCGCGGGCCCAGCGGCGCTCGCGGAAGGCGACGATGGCGTCGCGGCTGAACGTGCGCAGATGTTCCTCGGGCCCCAGGACCGGGCGCCCGAGCGGGTGATCGCCGAAGGCCGTGTGGTCGATCAGGTGCTCGGCGACCACGGAGGGCTGGTCCTTGCTGCGGTTGATCTCCTGGATGACGACGCCGCGCTCGCGGTCGAGCTCTGAGGCGTCGAGGCGCGGCCGCCCGACGAAGTCGGTCAGCAGGTCCAGCGCCTGGTCGGCGGCCTCCGCCCGCACGGTGATGTGGAAGGCCACGAGATCGTGCGACGTGTAGGCGTTGAGAACGCCGCCCATCCGCTCGGCGGTCTCGTTGACCGCCCGGTGGTTGGCGTACTTCTCACCCCCCTTGAACACCAGATGTTCAAGAAAATGGGCCATGCCGTTCTCCTCGTGGCGCTCCGTACGCGCCCCGGCGTCGAAGGCCAGCAGCAGGGTGGTGGAGCGGGTCCCCTCGAGGGGCACGCGATGCAGGTCGACAGGCACCCCCGCAACTCTAGGTGCAGGAATCCGAACGCGATTCTCGTACCCTGCTGGGAGCTATGGCAGCCACTCAGGACCGACCCACCGCCAACCGGCCGGCCGCGCCGCGCCCGGGAACGCCGGGCAGCGACGCCGTCATCGAGTTCCACGGGGTCTCGAAGGTCTACGACAGCGGGGACGTCGGCGTCGAGAACGCCACGTTCCGCATCGAGCGGGGAGAGTTCGTCTTCCTGGTCGGCTCGACCGGGTCGGGCAAGTCCACCCTGATGCGGCTGCTGATCAAGGAGCACGACCCCTCCGATGGCCGGATCCGCGTGTCGGGGCGCAACCTGGCCGACATCGACCACAAGCGCGTCGCCCACTACCGGCGCAACGTCGGCGTGGTCTTCCAGGACTTCAAGCTGCTGCCCAACCGGACCGTCTACGACAACGTCGCCTACGCGCTGCAGGTCACGGGCCACAACCGCAGGGAGATCCGCTCCAAGGTCCCCGACGTCCTGCGGCTGACCGGGCTGTCGACCAAGCTGCACAACTACCCCGACCAGCTCTCGGGCGGCGAGCAGCAGCGGGTCAGCGTCGCCCGCGCGTTCGTCAACCACCCGCCGCTGCTGCTGGCCGACGAGCCCACGGGCAACCTCGATCCCGAGACGTCGATCGGGATCATGCAGCTGCTCCACCGCATCAACAAGGCCGGCACCACCGTCGTGGTCGCCACCCACGACTCGCACATGGTCGACCGCATGCGCCGCCGGGTCATCGAGCTGCAGAGCGGCCGCATCATCCGTGACGAGGCCACCGGCCTGTACAGCACGGCCGAGCAGAACACCGCCGAGTTCACGGCGATGCTGCGCGGCGACGACGGCATGCCGCTGCAGCGGCGCGGCAAGACCGCGCGCCAGCGCAGCGCCGAGGAGCTCTTCGATGAGGCCTTCGGAGACGACGAGCAGTGAGCCTCGGCTTCTTCGTGCGTGAGGCCTTGCGGTCGATGCGCCGCAACGCCGTCCCCAGCTTCGCGGCCATGGCCGCGGTGATCGTCACCGTCCTGGTGCTCGGCGTGTTCATCCCGGTGGTCCAGGCCACGACGGGCGCCGCCAACGCGGTGCGCAACCGCGTGCTCGTCGACGTCTACCTCAAGACGACCGCCAACGGCGGGGACGTCGCCCGAGTCAAGACGCTGCTGACCCAGCACACCCAGTACGTCAAGAGCGTGCAGTTCGTATCCAAGCAGGCGGCCTTCCAGCAGGAGCGCAAGCGCAACCCCGAGGCCTACAGCCTGCTGGGTTCCAACCCGCTGCCGGACACCTTCCGCGTGACGCCGGACAACCCCGACAACGCCAACAAGCTGCTGGCCGAGCTCTCGCCCCAGAACGCGTCGGGCGCCCGCACGACGGCCGACCCGGCGATCGACGTCGTCAAGAACCGGCGCGACGAGACCACCAAGATCCTGACGGCCACCCGGGTGATCAAGCTGACGATGGGCGGGCTGGCGCTGCTGCTCGTCGTGGCCTCGGTGCTGCTGATCTCCAACACCATCCGGCTGTCGATGTTCAGCCGGCGGCGCGAGGTCGAGGTCATGAAGCTCGTGGGCGCCACCGACTGGTTCATCCGCTGGCCGTTCATGATCGAGGGCGTCCTGCTGGGAGCGCTGGGCGGCGTCTTCGCCATCGCGCTGCTGGGGGTGGCCAAGATCACCCTGGTCGACCCCTTGTCGAAGGACTTCGCGCTGATTGCGGCACCCAAGACGATCAACTTCGGGCTGCTGATCGTGGTGCTGCTGGCATCGAGCGTCGCCGTCTCCGCGGCGGGCTCCGGGCTGTCGCTGCGCCGCTTCCTGCGCGTCTGATCGAGCCGGGCTCGCCTGTCTCGTAGCCTGCCTGCAGTGAGGCGCGCCCTCCTTCCCCTGCTCGTGCTGGCGGCCCTCCTGGCGGGTATCACGCTGGGTGGCCACCCCGAGATGCTGCCGGGCTTCGTGCGCGACGCCTTCGTCGGAAACCGCGACACGGAGGTCGTCCGGGAGGCGATCGACAAGGTCAATGCCGACTACTACCGCGAGATCCCCGAGAAGCAGCTGGCCAACGCGGCGATCGCCGGGGTCGTCAGGTCGCTGGACGACCGCTTCTCGAACTACCTCAGCCCGACCGACTACCGGCAGTTCAAGGAGGCGACCGACAACGCCTACGAGGGGGTCGGGATCGAGGTCCTCAAGGTGGCACGCGGCCTGCGGGTGGTCACGGTCTACGACGGCTCGCCGGCCAAGCGCGCCGGGATCACCCAGGGCGACGTCATCACGGCGGTCGGGGGGCACTCACTGGCCGGCAAGGCCTCCGAACAGGCCTCGGCGATGATCAAGGG
The DNA here is from genome assembly GCA_033855575.1 of Solirubrobacteraceae bacterium. GTDB lineage: Bacteria > Actinomycetota > Thermoleophilia > Solirubrobacterales > Solirubrobacteraceae > BP-464. The sequence goes on along the minus strand of JAWVFY010000459.1, from coordinate 11,272 downwards.
GCCGCCCGGCACCACCGTGACGCTCGCGGTTCTGCACGGCGGCCACGTCCGGAGGGTGCCCGTCGACCGCGCCCGCATCACCGTGCCGGTGGTCGCTTCGAGCCTGCGCACGTTCCACGGCCTCAAGCTCGGGGTCGTCAAGCTGGCGACGTTCAGCGCCGGCGCCCACGGCGAGGTCGACCAGGCGCTCCAGCGGCTGGCCCACCGTGGCGCCCGCGGCTTCGTCTTGGACCTGCGAGCCAACGGCGGCGGCCTGGTCTCCGAGGCCCAGCTGATCGCCAGCGCGTTCCTCAAGGGCGGCCCGGTGGTGACGACCCGCGGCCGTGCCGTCACGACGCAGACGCTCGACGCGATCGGCACCCCCGTGGTCCCGACCGCCCCCGTGGCGGTGCTCGTCGACCACGACACCGCCTCGGCGTCCGAGATCGTCACCGGCGCGCTGCAGGACCGCCACCGCGCGACCGTGGTCGGCGTCCCGACGTTCGGCAAGGGCGTCTTCCAGCAGATCCTCGATCTCTCCAACGGCGGCGCGCTGGATCTCACCGCGGGCCAGTACTTCACGCCCAGCGGCCGCAACCTGGGCGGGCGGGGCGTGCACACCGGCTCCGGCATCAAGCCCGACGTCCGGGCCAAGGACAACCTCAGGACGCGGCGCGACGAGGCGCTCGACAGGGCGATGGCGGTCCTGGCCGCCAAGCTGAGGTGAACGGCCCCGACGAGGTTGTGGGCCTGCTCGCCCAGCGCGGGCGCTTCCTGGTCGCCGAGCCGTTCTTTGAAAGGGGGCGCCAGCTGACGGTGGAGCGCGATCGCAAGGCGCGCGCCGGGCAGCTCGCGCTGCTGCGCCCGCCCGCCCGGGGGCGTAGCGCGAAGGTGGTGCGGCTGCTCGGCCGGCCCGACGTCGCCCGTGACGTCATCGAGGCGCTGATGCTCTCCCGAGGGCTGGCGCGCCGGTTTCCGCCGGGTGTGGAGCGCGCCGCTGACGAGGCCCGCCAGGCCGTCGAGCAGCGCGACCCGGCGCCAGCGCGCCGCGATCTGCGCGATCTGGCCACCTTCACCATCGATCCGGCATCGGCCCGGGACTTCGACGACGCCATCTCCTGCGAGGAGACCGGTGACGGCGCGTGGCGCGTCTGGGTGCACATCGCCGACGTCACCGCCTACGTGCGGCCCGGATCGCCGCTGGACCGCGAGGCCCACCGCCGCTCGACCAGCGTGTACGTACCCGGCGCCGTCGAGCCGATGCTCCCGCGCGCGCTGTCCAACGACGCCTGCTCGCTGGTCCCTGGTGCCGACCGCCTGGCGGTCACCGTGGAGATCGAGCTCACGGGCGCGACGGTCACGCGCGCCGCGTTCTACCGATCGCAGATCCGCTCGGACGCCCGCCTGGACTACGACCAGGTCGACCGCGTGTTCGCCGAACAGGAGCCGGTCCAGGAGCCGTGGGCCACACCGCTGGCCGCCGCGCGCGCCGCCGCCGCCGCGCTGCAGGGCCGCCGCGAGCAGGGCAACGCGCTGGTCGTCGACTCGGCCGAGCCGGAGTTCCGCTTCGACGCCCACGGCCACGTCGAGGAGGCGATCGAGAAGCTCCAGACCGAGTCGCACCGGCTGATCGAGCACCTGATGATCGCCGCCAACGAGCAGGTGGCCAAGCTGCTCTCCGAGCGCGGCGTCCCGACGCTCTACCGCGTGCACGAGCGGCCCGAGCCGGCCGCCGTCCAGCGCCTCGTGGGCCAGCTGGCGACGCTCGACGTGCCGACGCCGCCGCTGCCGGAGCGGCTCTCGCCGTCCCAGGCGGCGGAGGCGGTCGGCGAGATCTCGCGGATGGTCGATCAGCACGTGCGGCGTACGGGGCACGGCCGGCGGGCGCTCACGTCGCTGGTGCTGCGCTCCCTCAAGCAGGCCCACTACACGCCCCAGTCGCTGGGGCACGCCGGGCTCGGCCTGCAGTACTACTGCCACTTCACGTCGCCGATCCGGCGCTACCCCGACGTGGTCTGTCACCGTGCGCTGCTCGGCGCGGTCGGCGGGGGAGAGGACCCGCCCCGCGCCAGCACGCTGGAGGAGGCCGGGGTGTGGACCTCGGCCCGCGAGCGCGACGCGATGGTCATCGAGCGCGATGCCGACGACGTGGCGCGCTGCTTCCTGCTCCTGCGCCAGCTGGTCGAGGACGGCTTCGACACCGTCTACGACGGCGAGGTCACCGGCGTGATCGGGGCCGGCGCCTTCGTCGCGTTCGGCGACGGCTACGAGGGCATGCTGCCCGTCCGGCGACTCCGCGGGGATTGGTGGGAGCTCAACGAGGAGGGGACCCTCCTGCGGGGGGAGGAGAGCGGCCGGACGATCCGGCTCGGGGACCCGATCAAGGTCCGCGTCGAACGGGTCGACGCGCCCCGCGGCCGGGTCGACCTCGTGCCGCCGGAATGAGCCGTTTTCCGGCTCGTCGACCATCAACAGACGTTCTAATGAGAACCGGCTATTCCATGCCGATACTCGCCGTGCGATGCGGGGGACAGCCGCAATCGACGACATACCCAGCGCCCGCTCCTCATAACTGAGCGGGGTAACGGGGAACCGACATGTGCAGGCTCGAGGGGCGCTCCGTAGCCCCTCGAGTCGTTTTCGGGGCTACTCTCCGACCGCGTGACGGACTTCGACGCCTGGGAGATCGAGCTCCACGGCCACCAGGTGGTCTACCGCGTGATGGGGGAGGGGCCGCCGGTCGTCCTGATCCACGGGATGGTCAACTCGTCGCGGCACTGGCAGGCCGTCGCGCGGCGCCTGGCCGAGCATCACACGGTGATCGCGCCGGATCTCATCGGCCATGGGGACAGCGCGACGCCGCGCGGCGACTACTCGCTCGGCGCGCACGCGACGGTGATCCGCGACCTCCTGTCGGCGCTGGGGATCGAGCGGGCCACGATCGTCGGCCATTCCCTTGGCGGCGGCGTGGCGATGATCTTCTTCTGGCAGTTCCCCGAACGGGTCGAGCGCCTGGCGCTCGTGTCGAGCGGCGGGCTGGGCGCCGACGTGAGCCCGATGCTGCGGTCGGCGGCGCTGCCGGGGATGCGCGGGCTGATCGGGCTGGCGGCGCATCCCCGGGTGACCGGTGTGCTGGACGGCGTCGCAGAGCGGCTCCCTGAGCGCCGCTCCGGGCTGGCCACGCAGCTGCGCGCCGTGGCTCGTGCGCTGCGGCCGCTGGAGACCGCCGGCGCGCGCGAGGCGTTCGTCCAGACGCTGCGCGCGGTCATCGACGTCCACGGCCAGCGGGTCAACGCCGAGGACCGGCTCTACCTGCTCGAGTCGATGCCGACGCTGATCGCCTGGGGCGAGCGGGACCGCACGATCCCGATCGAGCACGGCCGCGCCGCCCACGCCGCGATCCCGCACAGCTCGTTCGTCACGCTGCCGCGAGCGGCGCACTTCCCGCACCTCGAGGATCCCGAAGGCCTGGCCCGCGCGCTCGGCGAGTTCATCGCCACGACCGAGCCCGCGAGCTACGACGAGGAGCTCTGGCACGCGGTGCTGCGCGGCCGCACCGTGCCCCTGCGGCGGGAGGTCAGCGGGGCCGCGAGCCACTAACGTCGGCCTCGCATGGCCAAGGGCAAGAAACGCAAGGTGGAGGCCGGGGACGTGGCGAGCAATCGCCAGGCGTCCTACCGGTTCGACCTGCTCGACCGGCTCGAGTGCGGGATCGTGCTCGAGGGCACCGAGGTCAAGTCGCTGCGCGAGGGCGGCGCCCAGATCAAGGACGGCTACGTCAACATCTCCGACGGCGAGCTGTGGCTGCAGAACGTGCACATCCCGCCCTATGCGCCGGCCGCGCGCGAGAACCACGAGCCCGAGCGGCCGCGCAAGCTCCTCGCCCATCGCCGCGAGATCGAGCGCCTCATGGGCCGGGTCTCCGAGCGAGGGCTGACGATCGTCCCCACGCGCATCTACTTCAAGGACGGCCGCGCCAAGGTCGAGATCGCCCTCGGCAAGGGCAAGGATCGCTTCGACAAGCGCGAGGGCATCAAGGCCCGAGAGCAGCGCCGCGAGGTCGACCGTGCGATCCGCGACGCGCAGCGCTGACGGGCCTCCCGCTCGGCGCCGCCTCATCGCTCCTCATTGCGGAGGAATGCGATGGACGTTCGTACTACTCATGTTGGAGTAGCCACTAACCGATACGGCTGGGGTCAGAGCCTGCAGGCGTCGCCCGGAAGCGTCGCGCAGGAACCGCTCGCGGTCCGCGGCGGCTACGAAATCCCGACACGGAGGTCCTATCCCACCATGAAGTTCCGTCTTCCCCTCGCGGTCCTCGCTACCGCTGCTGCTCTGGCCATTCCCGCCGGGTCGGCTATGGCCGCCAACACACCGGAGCAGCTTTCGGGTGTGACCCTGGGCACGCTGGCCATCGCGGCCGGCACCGGTGCGGTGTTCACCAGCAACTTCGCGCCGGGCGGGGTCGCGACCCAGACCGGCGCCCTGACGGCCACCGACACGAGCCCCAGCTGGTCGCTGAAGGCCAGGGACGCGGGGACCGGCGCGGGCCACATGGTGGCCGCCGCCACCGGCTGCACCGGCAGCGACTCCCAGCTGACCAACGCCACACAGGTCTCGATCACCAGCCCGCTCGGCGGCGTCACCCCCGACGCCGCGATCTCGCTGAGCGGTACCGATCAGCCGGTGGCCAGCGCGACCTCCCAGCTGCTGGCCGCCAACGTGCTGGTCACGCACTACAGCGTCACCATCCCGACGGCTCAGCAGATGCTCACCGGCTGCGCCTACAGCCAGAACGTCACGTACACCCTGCAGTAGAACTCCCACCATCCTCACGTGTGGCCGGCAGCCGCCGGCCACACGTGCTTAATCCCACGACACCTCGCTGGTAGGTTCGCGCCCGATGTTCGCCAGGATCGCCCTCAGCCTGTCGGCCCTCGCCATCGCCGGCGGCCTCGTCGCCGGCCCCGCGCTGGGCCAGGGCGACGCCAACGGCCAGTTCGGGATCACCCCCGCCCGCCGTGACGTCGTGGGCCGGCCGCCGGGCAACCTGGTCCCCACCCGCGTGACGAACACGACGAAGGGCCAGTTCGCGGTAACCGTCTTTCCGGTCCTTCTGACCCAGGCGGTCACGGGGGACTTCGTCTTCTCCGAGAAGCCATCGGTCCTCAACGCCGCGAACAACATCCTCACGCCGTCGCCCGCGAAGTTCCTGATGGCGCCCGGCACCTCCCGCACGGTGTCGCTGCGCTGGAACACGCTCCCCGCGGGCGCCCGAGCGGCTTACGTCGGCGTGGTCTTCCAGGCCGTTCCGCTCATCCACGGCAAGCCGAACCTCCGGGTCACCAACCGGCTGCTGAGCATCAACTTCCTCCGGCTGCCCGGGCGCTACCGCTCGAGCGGCCGCTTCAGCGGCATGCAGGTCCTGCAGGCCCCCCAGCAGCCGCGGATCCTGCGGTTCCTCCCGCGCGTCAAGAACACCGGCGACGTCGTGGACTCGCCCAAGCGCACCAGCCTGGTCATCGAGAGCGCGGCGGGCAAGCATCTCTACCGCCAGAGCTGGCCCGGGGACGTCGTCCTGCCCGGCGCCTCCCGCGACTTCGTCATCGACGTCAAGCACGTCCTCGGCGCCGGCGACTACGAGGCCGTCGCGGTGATGGACTTCGGGGCCTCGAGGCACCAGGTCGTCAAGACCCCGTTTCACCTCACCGGGCCGAACACCCTCCCGAGCCCGGCGATCACCGTGGCGAACTTCGGCGCGACGGGCGAGATCGGCAAGCCCGCTCATCTGACGGCCAGCGTCCGCAGCACCGGCACGGCGCCGGCCGGCACCGAGGTCAGCCTGTCCGTCTTCCGGATCACCGGCGGGGGCAGCGACAACGTCCCCGTGGCCACCCGGCGCATTCGCTACGCCGGGCTGGCGCCGGGGACGAGGCGCGCGCTGGACGTCAGGCTGGGCGTCGTGCGGGCCGGCCATTACCGGGCTCTCCTGCGCTACCGCGACACCACCGACGTCGTGCACACGCTCGCCGCCGAGTTCGACGCCACCAAGCAGAAGAGCTTTTGGGACCGGGTCAAGCGGTTCTTCCGCGACCATGGCGTGCTCGCAGTCGGGCTGCTCGCGCTGTTCCTGCTGCTCCTCATCATCCTCTGGTTCCTGCGCCGCCAGCGTCGCCTCGAGCGGGAGCTGCGCGCATCGCCCTCGGACTCATCCGGGCTCGTGAACATCAACACCGCGACGATCACCGAGCTGCAGGCCCTGCCGGGGGTGGGCCCGAAGGCCGCCGAGCGGATCGTCGAGCATCGCGATGAGTTCGGCGCCTTCGGCAGCGTCGACGAGCTGGCCAAGGTCAGCGGCTTCGGCCCCCGCCGGGTCGCCGACGTCCGTGGGCGGGCGACCGTCTAGAAAGCGGGCGTCACGGTGACGAGCACGCCGGCGGCCCGCCGCTCGCGCGTGACCGTCACCGGCTGGGTTCCGCCGGTCCCCGAGATGGCTCCCGCACTGTCGACGCTGACGCCGATCGTGGGGGTCACGACGCCCGTCAGCCGCTCTGTGCTCGCCTGGGCCGCGACGGCTCCCAGGAGCGCGAGCGCGGCGCAGAGAACGGCGAGTCGGGGCACCGCCTGACTGTCCCAGACCGTGCGGCGCCCGACAATCCTCCGAACTGGGGACGCCGGTTATGGGATGTGGCGCACCAGATGCGTGGCGTGCATCCCGTAGGCGAGCAGGCCTATCAGCCCCACGTAGACCGCCGCGACGAGCAGGCGGTTGCGCGGCGAGACGCGGTAGTAGGCCTGCGTCTGCGCGCCGCCGGCACGCCGGGCCTTCCAGCGCCGCCAGGTCTCCATCGCGCCGAACAGCAGGATCAGGATGATGATCGGGTTGGGAAAGGCGAGGGCGGCGCCGACCATCACGCCGAGGCCGACGAACCACATCCACGGCGCCATCGCCGCCATCGCGCGGCCGCCGTCGAGCGGCAGCACCGGCGCGAGGTTGAACAGGTTCAGGAAGAACCCGGTGAAGGCCAGGGCGCGAAACAGGTTGTTGCCGGTCACCCAGGCAATCGGCAGGCAGGCCAGCGCCCCGACCGAGCCGAGCACCGGCCCGGCCAGCCCGACGCGCGCCTCGGCCAGAGCGTCGTTGCCCAGCTGCTTCGCCCAGACGACCGCGCCCATGAACGGGATGAAGACCGGCGCACTGGCCTTGATGCCCTCGCGGCGCAGCTGGATGACGTGGCCCATCTCGTGGACGAACAGCAGGACGACGAAGCCGACCGCGAACTGCCAGCCCCAGATCAGCGTGTAGGCGCCGATCGAGACGAGCATCGATCCCGACGTCGTCAGCAGCTTGAGCTTGGGCAGCAGGAGCAGCAGCGCCTTGCCCTTCGCGGCCAGGGCCGCGATGGCCGCGAGCAGGCCGCTGAGGCCGCGCCGCCGGCCCGCCGGCTGGTCGCCTGAACGAACCTGCGGGGGGCTCTGGGGTGCGGCCGGCGGGAGCCACATGGGGGGCTTCTCGGCCACCCTTCGAGTGTACGTTGCGGGCATGACCGGCCAATTGATCGACATCGGCGACACCCAGCTGCACGTGGTGGAGCGGGGGCAGGGCCTGCCGCTGCTGATCCTCCACGGCGGCCCCGGACTCGACCACGCCATGTTCGGCGGCTACCTCGACGCGCTGGCCGATCGCTGCCGGCTGCTGCTGGTCGACCAGCGCGGCCAGGGCCGCTCCGGCCCGTCGGAGCCTGCCACGTGGACGATCGAGCAGATGGCCGCCGACGTCTCGGCCCTGGCCGCCGCTCTGGGCCTCGGCCGCTACGTCGTGCTCGGGCACTCCTTCGGTGCGTTCGTCGCGCTGCAGCACGCGGTGGACTTCAGCGGCCAGCCGGCCGCCTCGATCATCTCCTCGGGCGTGCCGTCCGAGCGCTTCCTGATGAGCTTCGTGGAGGCCAACCTGGCGGCGTTCGAGCCGGTGGCGATGCGCGAGCAGGTCGCCGCGTCGTGGGAGCGCGAGAAGACCGCGGCGAGCTCTGACGAGGTGCTCGAGCTGCTCGGCGACCAGCTCCCGTTTCACTTCGCCGACCCGCTGGACTCCCGGATCGACGCGATGCGCGCCGAGCTGGCCCACGGCGTCTACTCACCCGACGTGCTGCGCCACTTCGCCTCGGCGGGCTACGGCGGCATCGAGCTCGAGGACCGGCTCGGTGACGTGCGCCATCCGGTGCTCGTGCTCGCGGGCCGTCAGGACCGCATCTGCTCGGTGGCCGCCGCCGAGGCGATCGCGGCCGGTATCCCGGGCGCCCAGCTGACCGTCCTCGAGCGGGCCGGACACATGACGTTCGTCGAAGAGAACGCCCCCTACATCCGCTCGGTGGCCGACTTCCTGGGCCGGCACGGGCTCATTTTCTCGGACGATGCGGCTTCTTCCGCGCAGCACCCTTGACGGCCCGAGTCCACCTTGAGAAGTTCCTCTCAGACGCGGAACCAAGCCGCAGAGAGCGAAGCCACGGGACGTAAGGCTCGCCACCCTGACACTGGCTGCAGCGCTTTCGGGCGCAGCGCCGGGAGAGGGTTCCCAAGCGGCTTGGGACCGCGTCGCTTTCGTTAAGAACCGGCCTCGGCCGCCGCGGCCTCGGCCGCCTCGAGCTGGTTGCGCACGAGCTGCAGGCCGCGGTCCCAGAAGCCCGGGTCGGCCAGGTCGATGCCGACGATCGCGCCGAGCTCCTCCGGGCTGCGCGACCCGCCGGCGCGCAGCATGTCGAGATAGCGCGGGACGAACGACTCGCCCTCCTCGAGGTAGCGCGCGTAGACCGACAGCGCCAGCAGCTGGCCGTACGCGTAGGCGTAGACGTAACCGGGCGTGCCGATGAAGTGGGGGATGTAGGACCACCACGAGCGGTAGTTGTCGGTGAGCGCGATGGAGTCGCCCACGAGCTCCTGCTGGCTGGTCATCCACAGGTCGCTGATCTGGTCGGCCGGCAGCTCGCCCTGCTCACGCCGCGCGGTGTGCACCGCGTCCTCGAAGCGGTTCATCGCGACCTGCCGGAAGACCGTCGCGATCGAGCCCTCCAGGGACTCGGCCAGCAGCGCCAGCCGCGACTGGGCGCTCGGCGCCTGGTCGAGCAGGCGCCCGAAGACGATCGTCTCGCCGAACACCGACGCGGTCTCGGCGAGCGTGAGCGGCGTCGACATCTCGAACGGGCCGCGCGGACGGGCCAGCGCGGCGTGCACGCCGTGGCCGAGCTCGTGGGCCAGCGTCAGCACGTCGCGGCGCCGCGACGTGTAGTTGAGCAGGACGTAGGGGTGCACCGACGGCACCGCGTAGGCGCAGAACGCCCCACCCCGTTTGCCGGGCCGCACGGGCGCGTCGATCCAGCGGTCGTCGAAGAACTGGCGGACCAGGCCCCCGAGCTCGTCGGAGAAGCTCTCGTAGGCGTCGAGCACCAGCTCGCGCGCGTCGTCCCAGGCGTACTCCTCGTCCTCGGTCGTCACCGGTGCGTTGCGGTCGTAGTCGGTCAGCTGGTCAAGGCCGAGCAGGCCCGCCTTGACCCGGTACCAGCGCTGCGGGATGTCGTTGTTGGCGCGCACGGTCGCCACCAGCGCCTCGACGGACTCGTCGGAGGCCTCGTTGGCGAGGTTGCGGCTCGAGATCCACGACGGGTAGTGGCGCAGCCGATCGTCGACGGCCTTGTCGTGCAGCAGCGTGTTGAAGATGAAGCTGCGGGTGCGCAGGCCCGGCTCGAGCGCTGCGGTGATCGCCTCGGCGGCGCCGCGCCGCGTCTCGCGGTCGGGGCGCATCAGGCGGCTGGCGGCGACCTCGAGCTGCACCGGGTCGCTCTCGCCGGGCAGGTCGACCTGGATCGCCGACGTCAGCTCGGAGAACAGCCGGCCCCACGCGCTGCGGCCGCTTATGCCCTTCTCACTGAAGATCCGTTCCTCGGGCTCGGAGAGGAGGTGCGGGCGGTAGCGGCGCATCGTCCGCAGGTAGTGGCGGTAGTTGTCCAGGCCGTCGGCCGCCAGCAGCTCGTCGATGCGGGCGTCGTCGAGCGCCGCCCACTCCAGCTCGAAGAACAGCAGCTCGGTCTGGATCTGCGTCTCGCGCTCCTCGGCCTTCTGGAGCAGGGCGCCGTTGGCGGGATCGGCGGTGTCGGCGCTGAAGCGCAGCGCGGCGTAGTTGCCCGCGCGCCCGGCGAGGTCGAAGATCTCCGCCAGCTCGTCCATCGCCGCGGCGAGGCCCGAGCCATCGAGCTGGGCGACCTTGCCGGCGTGGCGCTCGGCGAACGCTGTGCTCTTCTCACAGGCCTCGTCGAGCAGCCGGTCGACGCCGGCCGGGCCCTCGTCGCCGACGAGGTGCTCGAGGTTCCAGGTGACGTCTTCGAGGGAGGCGGTCGGCATGCTCGCAGCGTATCCCCGAGACTCCCGCGCCGTGGTACATGGCGCGCAATGGCTGCTGCTGGTCGCCGCGGGGTTCGCCGCGGGCGCCATCAACGCCGTGGCCGGGGGCGGGTCGCTGGTCTCGTTTCCCGCCCTGCTGGCGGTCGGCTACTCGCCGGTGGCCGCCAACGTGACCAACCTGCTCGCGGTGCTCCCGGGCTACGCGGGGGGCTCGGTCGCCTACCGGCGCGAGCTCGCCGGCCAGGGCAGCCGGGTCCGCTCGCTGGGCCTGCTGAGCGCGGCGGGCGCCGGGGCGGGGACGGCGTTGCTGCTGCTCGGGCCGGCATCGGTCTTCCGCGCGCTGGCGCCGTGGCTGATCCTCCTGGCCTGTGGCGCGCTGGCCGCCCGCCCGCTGGTGACCGCGCGCGCCGCCGGCAAGGCGCGTGCCCGCTCGGGTCTGTACCCGCTCGTCGGCGCGGGCGCGGTCTACGGCGGCTACTTCGGCGCCGGGCTGGGGATCATGCTGCTGGCGGTCCTCGGGGCCTTCCTGCCCGACGACCTGCAGCGGCTCAACGCGCTCAAGGGCCTGCTGTCGCTGGTCGTGGCGGTGGTCAGCGGGATCGTCGTGGCGATCTTCGGGCCCGTGGCCTGGGGTGCGGCCGGGGCGATGGCGGCGGCGAGCCTTGTCGGCGGGCACGTTGGCGTGGGGCTGGCGCGCCGGCTCGACGAGCGGGTGCTGCGGTGGGCGGTCGTCGTCTACGGCGTCGGCGTGGCGATCGCCCTGCTGGTATGAGAGTCCGCCCGCCGGGTACGCCACGAGCATGGAATCCCTGGACCGCCCCTACGGCGACGACGACGAGGACTACCGGACGGTCGAGCCCGAGCTGACCTCCGAGATGGAGGACCGCGACGAGGAGCGGTC
>JAWVFY010000458.1:0-2888 GCA_033855575.1 Solirubrobacteraceae bacterium | reverse complement strand
ACGACGCGATCCACCGCCTCAACAACACCTTCGTGACCCCGATCGACCGCGAGGACATCATCCTGCTGGTCTCGGCGCTCGACGACATCATCGACCTCACCGAGGAGGTCGCCGACTACCTCGGCCTTTACAAGATCGAGGCCCCGATGGAGCAGGCCCAGCGGCTGGCCCACATCCTGCTCGAGGCCACGCGCCAGATCGCCGAGGCGATGCCGCGGCTGCGCGACTTCAAGGACATGGACCGTTACACGGTCGAGATCCACCGGCTCGAGAACGACGGCGACCGCATCGTCCGCGAGGGCGTTGCCTCCCTGTTCGAGGGCGGGATCGACCCGATGGTCGTCATCCGCTGGAAGGACCTCTTCGAGCGGCTCGAGGAGGCGATCGACGCCTGCGAGCGAGTGGCCAACGTCCTGCAGGGCATCGTCATCAAGAACGCCTGACCGTGGCCTCCGACGTCATCCTGGTCATCGTGGTCGGCACGGCGCTGGCCTTCGACTTCACCAACGGCTTCCACGACACCGCCAACGTCGTGGCCACCGCCATCTCCACGCGTGCGGTCCCGCCGCGCCTGGCGGTGACGCTCGCCTCGATGCTGAACTTCGTCGGGGCGTTCGTCTCGCTGAAGGTGGCGGCGACGGTCGGCAAGGGCATCGTCGATCCCGGGCACATCGCGGGCAGCCACGGCATGACGATCGTCTTCGCCGGGCTCGTCGGAGCCATCGCCTGGAACCTCGCGACCTGGTGGTTCGGCCTACCGTCGAGCTCCTCGCACGCGCTGATCGGCGGCCTGGTCGGCAGCGCGCTGGCGGCGTCGGGCACGGCCGCAGTCGACGGCAACGGTCTGCTGTCGAAGGTCGTCGTGCCGGCACTGATCGCGCCGGTCCTGGCCTTCGCGGTGGCGGGCGTCGCCATCCTGGTCATCTACCGGATCGTCGGGCGCCTGCGGCCCGGGCTGGTGACGCGCGGGTTCAAGCTCGGCCAGCTCGGGTCGGCCGGGCTGCTCGCGCTCTCGCACGGCACGAACGACGCCCAGAAGACGATGGGCATCCTCACGCTCGCGCTCGTCGCGCACGGCGACATCAGCGCCGACAAGTTCGCGGTGCCCCAGTGGGTGGTGATCAGCGCCGCGGGCTCGATCGCCCTCGGCACCTACTCAGGTGGCTGGCGGATCATCAAGACGATGGGCAGCCGGATCATCAAGATGGACGCCGCCCAGGGCTTCGCGGCCCAGGGAGCCGGCTCGGCGGTGATCCTCGCCGCGTCGCACTTCGGCTACCCGCTGTCCACGACGCACGTGATCAACGGGGGGATCATGGGCGCCGGCGCGGCCAAGCGACTATCGGCCGTCCGCTGGGGCGTCGCCGGGAACATCGTCGTCGCCTGGATCCTCACGCTGCCGTGCGCGGCGGCGGGAGGCGCGCTGGTCTACGGCGTGACCCGGATCTTCGGCAAGGGCGTGACCGGCCCGATCGTGGTCTCGGTGCTGATCCTGATCGCCAGCTTCATGCTCTTCACCCGCCGCGCGCGGGGCACGGCGGCGGCCGCGGTGCCGGCGTGAGCGCCGCGAGCATCGTCGACTGGGGCGCGCTGGGCAAGGTCGTCCTGTACTCAGTGGTCGCCGGCGTCGGCGTGCCGGCGATCTACGGCCTCGCCGTGCTCGGCGCGGCGAGGTCCACCGATGCCCAGCGCGCCCGCCGGGGCGGCCCGGCCACGGCGTACGCGCTGCTGGCGCTGCTCGGCGGCGTGGCGTGCCTGGTCGCGATCGCCTACGGCATCGTCGTGATGACGCAGAAGTCCTAGCGAGCGCGAGCGCCTGCGCGCCAGCTCCCGGGGTTCACGGGATGCTCACATTGCGCAGGCTGTGCAGGGAGAACCTCGCACCATGGCGACTGCGACGCAGGGCCGGCTGGCAGTGGCGGTGCACGACGTGGAGCCGGCGACCTTCGAGCGCTGCGCACTGATCCGCGACTGGCTCGACGACCACGGCGTCGATCGCGTGACCCTGCTGGTGATCCCGGCGCGCGACATGCACCCGTTCGACCGCCGCAGTCCCGAGCTGGCCGAGTGGCTGACCGAGCGGCTGGGGCGCGGCGACGAGGTGGCCCAGCACGGCTTCTGCCACGACCGGCAGCGGCGGCCGCTGGGCCGCGGCGAGTTCGCGGGGCTCGACCCGAGCGAGACCCGCCGCGCCCTCGACGCGGGCCGCCGGCTCCTGCACCTCGCCGGCGTCGAGCCGCGCGGCTTCGTGGCGCCGGCCTACGTCTACACCCCGGCCCTGCACACGGCGCTTGCGCGCTCGTTCGACTGGTGGGCGGCGCTGCGGACCGTGCATCAGCGCGCTGTCGAGCCGCTGGTCGTCACCGCCGTCTCGCTGGGCCGACTCGTCTCGCCCTGGCGGGTGCGCAGCCGGGCGGCGCTGGCCGGTGAGCTCCTGCGTCTCGACATCCATCCGAGCGACATCGACCGCGGGCGACACGTGGCCGCGCTCGAACATGCACTGCGGGCCGCCCGCGGGCGCACGGCGGTGACCTACGGCGGGCTGCGCGACAGCGGGCTGCCCACTGTGAACACGGTGTGAAAGTGCTCGGCGACCGGCCATCGGACCGATATCGTCGGCACTGTGGCGAAGGCCCTTCCCATCCCCGATGTGTCGGCCCGGACGCCGTTCGGAAGCTTCGCCGCGCGGGTGATCGAGGTGCGCACCGGGGAGGTCGAGGCGCTGCTGGCCGAGCAGCCGGTCAACGGCGACACCGGGCTCGTCCACGATCGCCGGGTGGCGATCCGCCGGCTGCGGACCGCGATCGAGATCTTCGAACCGACCCTGCCCAAGCGGGCCAGGACGGTGCGCCGTGAGCTCAAGGACGCTTTCGCCGCGCTCGGCCCGC
>JAWVFY010000457.1:0-3642 GCA_033855575.1 Solirubrobacteraceae bacterium | reverse complement strand
GGCCGGGTTCATGGGCCCCCGCGACGGCGTGCCGGTCGTCTACGACGCCGCGGTCGCGCCGGGGCGCTACGTGATCGGCGCCAACCGCACCGACTATCACGTGGTCATCGACGTGCCAGCCGGCGAGCGGCTCGACGTGCGGCGCGTCGAGGCGGGGGACACCGTCGGCGGCACGGCCATCCGGATCGAGCCGGCGATCGAGGTGGGCAACATCTTCAAGCTCGGTACGCGCTACTCGGAGCCGCTGGGGGCCACGTACCTCGACGAGACCGGCTCCGAGCAGCTGATCGTCATGGGCTCCTACGGCATCGGCCCGGCCCGCATCGCCGCCGCGGCGGTCGAGCAGTTCGCCGATGAGCAGGGCATCTCCTGGCCACGGGCGATCGCGCCCTGGGACGTCCACCTCGTCGCGCTCGGCAAGGGCGGCACGCCCGAGCGCCAGGCGGCCGAGCGGCTCTACGAGCAGCTGCTCGGCGAGGGGCTGCAGGTGCTGCTCGACGACCGCGACGCGGGCACGGGGGAGAAGCTCACCGACGCCGAGTTGCTCGGTGTGCCGCTGCGGCTGGTGATCGGCAAGCGCTCGCTGGACTCCGGCGCGCTGGAGGCCCAAGCGCGGCGCGGGTCACGGGACCTCGATCCCGTCCCGCTGGAGGGCGCGGCCGCCGCCGTCGCCGAGCTGTGGCGCGGCCTCGCCTGACGTTCCGCCGGCTGTCGGGCCTGGATCGGTCGGGCGGGCCGCCGCCCGAGACCCAGCCCGGCGCGCCGCTGCGCCCGTGGACGATCCCCAACGCGATCGGCTACGCGCGATTTGGCTGCCTGATCGCGTTCCTGGTCGTCGCGCTGGACGACCGCGACGGGACGGGATGGCTGCAGTTCGTGCTCTTCGCGATCGTCGCCTGGGGCGACTACGCGGACGGCATGGCGGCTCGGATCACCGGCCAGTACAGCCGGCTCGGCGCGCTGATGGACCCGGTGCTCGACCGCGCGCTGGTCATCTGCGGCGTGATCGTCTGCTGGAAGTTCGAGCTGCTGCCACGCTGGGCGCTCGACGTCCTCGTCGGCCGCGAGGCGCTGATGCTCGCCATCGGGCCGTTCTACGTGCGCCGCCGCGGGGAGCTGAAGATCACCATGCTCGGCCGCTGGGCAGTCTGGCCGACGATGAGCGCGATCGCCCTGGCGCTCGTCGACGCCGATCCGGTCGCCGAGATCCTGCTCTACGCCGGGCTGGCGCTCACGCTGGGGGCCACGGCGCAATACGTGCGCCAAGCCTCAACCTCAGCTTGATTGCCGGTATGCTCGCGCGCATGGACACCTTCCCCGATCTCGGCTCGCTCTCGGACCAGGAGCTCAAGGACCTCATCCAGCAGCTGACCGAGGAAGTGGTGGACATCTCCTACAAGCGCCGGATCCTGCACGGCAAGATCGACATCCTGCGCGCCGAGCTGGTCAACCGCCTGCGCAAGAAGCACGAGACCGGGGAGGACGTCATCACCGGCGCCGACGTCCAGCGCCTGACCGACATCCTGGCCGGTCGCGGGGTCCAGGACCCCGAGGAGCCCGCGGGCGAGTAAGGCCGCCAGGTGGCGATCCATTGCCCCGAGTGCGGCTTCGTCAACACCGACGGCGCGAACTACTGCCAGCGTTGCGGCGCGTTCATCGGCACCCCTGACGCGGTCCCGGCGGACTCGGTCACGGCGACCTACCGGGTCGGCGAGACCGGTGAGCTGATCGCCGTCGACCTCGACGACGTCGTCGCCTCCGAGGGCGCCGCGCTCGTCATCCGCACCGGCGGCGGCCGCGTGGGGGAGAGCTTCCCGCTGCACGGCGAGCGCATGGCCATCGGCCGGCGCCCCGACGCCGACATCTTCCTCGACGACGTGACGGTCTCCCGCGACCACGCGCTGCTCGTGCACCGCACCGACGGATGGCACATCGACGACCTCGGCTCGCTCAACGGGACATACGTCAACCGCGAGCGGATCGAGTCGCGCCGCCTGGCTGACGCCGACGAGCTGCAGGTCGGCAAGTACAAGCTCACGTTCCTTCAGCGCTGATGGTCGACGACGCGAGCACGCTGGCCGCCGCGGCCGTGGCCGAGCCCCGCGCGCGCGAGAAGTCGATGACGATCGGCGCGGTCTGCAAGGCGCTCTCGCAGGAGTTCCCCGACATCTCGATCTCCAAGATCCGCTACCTGGAGGACCAGAAGCTGCTGGCCCCGCGGCGGACGCCCGGTGGCTACAGGCTCTACGGCTCGGGCGACGTGGCCCGGCTGCGGACGATCCTGCGGCTGCAGCGCGACGAGTTCCTGCCGCTGCGGGTGATCCGCCAGGAGCTGGCCACCGGTGCCACCGCCGACGAGGCGCCGCCCGCCGCCGCGACCCAGCGGCCCCGCGCGCCGCGCGCCGCGATCAGCGTCCGCGACCAGGGCGCGCTGTACTCGCTCGACGACGTCCTCGAGGACACGCGGGCCGACGCGAGCCTGGTGTCCGAGCTCGAGGAGTTCGGCGTCATCAAGGGCGACGTCCGGGCCGGCACGAAGTACTACGACGACACCGAGCGCGAGATCATCCGCGCCGCGACCGAGCTGGCCCGCTACGGGGTGGCCGGGCGCAACCTGCGGGTCTTCCGCACGTCGGCCGACCGCGAGTCGGCCCTGCTCCAGCAGATCCTCGCCCCGTCGCTGCGCTCGCGCAACGCCGAGCGGCGCAAGGAGGCCGTCGAGGCGCTGGAGAACCTCGCCGCCGTCACCACCCATCTCAAGCACCTGCTGCTCATCCGGGATCTGCGCAAGATCACGGGTTGATGGACCTGCGCGAGCACATCCGGGAGATCCCGGACTTCCCCAGGGCGGGCATCGGCTTCAAGGACATCACGACGCTGATGGCCGACGCCGCGGCGCTCGACGCGGCGGTTACCGGCCTGGCCGCCGCGGTGCCCGAGGAGGTCGAGCTGGTCGTCGCCGCCGAGGCTCGCGGCTTCCTGCTGGGGCCCGCGCTGGCCCGCGAGCTGGGGGCCGGCTTCGTCCTGGCCCGCAAGCCGGGCAAGCTGCCGCGCGACACGGTGCGGGCCGAGTACGCGCTGGAGTACGGGACCGACACCCTGGAGGTCCACAGCGACGCCCTGCACGCCGATGCGCGCGTCGTGGTCCACGACGACCTCCTGGCCACGGGAGGCACGGCCAAGGCCGTCTGCGAGCTCGTCGAGGCGCTGGGCGGCATCGTCGTGTGCTGCGTCTTCCTGGCCGAGCTGGCCTTCCTGGGCGGGCGGGAGCGACTGGCCGGCTACGACGTGCGCTCGCTCGTCGTCTACGAGGAGGAGAACCGGTGAGGGGCCCGTCTCCGGGCCCACATGGGCCCTCCGACACCCTCTGATGCCCACCACCACGCGCAGCCGCGACATCGCCGCGCCGCTCGACGAGGTCTGGCGGATCGTTGGAGACCCCTATCACCTGCCGCGCTGGTGGCCCAAGGTCGAGCGGGTCGAGGCGGTTGCCGGCGAGCGGTTCACCGAGCTGCTGCGCTCCGCCAAGAGCGGCCGCGGGATCCGCGCGGACTTCCGCGTGGTCGAGAAGCGCAAGGAACGGGTGCTGCGCTTCGCCCAGGAGCTGGCCGGCACCCCGTTCGAGCGGGTTCTCAGCGCGGC
>JAWVFY010000456.1:0-5952 GCA_033855575.1 Solirubrobacteraceae bacterium | reverse complement strand
CGCCGGTGCGCACGGCGGGCATCACCGGCCTCGGCTCGGCGCTGCCGCCGGGCGTCGTGAGCAACGCCGACGTCGCGCCGGCGATGGGGGTCGACAGCGCATGGATCGAGCAGCGCACCGGGATCCGCAACCGCCGCCGGGCCGCTCCGGGCGACCGGCTGACCGATTTGGCCGCCCGGGCGGGCGCCGCCGCGCTGCAGGCCGCCGAGTTGGCCCCCGAAGACCTCGACCTCGTCCTCGTCGCGACGCTCAGCGCCGACGAGCTGACACCGAACGCCGGGCCGCAGGTCGCCCATCTCCTCGGGGCGACCTCCGCCGGCGCGATCGACATCGGCGCCGCCTGCGCGGGGTTCGTCAGCGCGCTCGCGCTGGCCTCGGGGCTGGTCGAGGCCGGCAGGGCGGACACCGTCCTGGTCATCGGCGCGGAGATCCTCTCGCGCCACAGCGACCCGACCGACAAGCGCACCGGCGCGCTGTTCGGCGACGGCGCGGGCGCGGTCGTGCTGGCCGCCGGCGCCTCGGGGTGCATCGGACCGGCGATCCTGGCCTGCGACGGTGCCGCCGCGCCGTTCATCCGTGCCCAGCGCGACACCGGGGTCATCGAGATGGACGGCCACGAGACCTTCAAGCTGGCGGTCTCGTCGCTGGTCTCGAGCACGCACGCAGCCGTCACGGCCGCGGGCCTGACGCTCGCCGACATCGACCTCTTCGTCTACCACCAGGCCAACGGCCGGATCCTCACCGCGGTCGCCGAGCGGCTCGACGCGCCGGCCGAGCGCGTGGTCGACGTCATCGCCGACCTGGGCAACACATCGGCGGCGAGCATCCCGCTGGCGCTCGCGCAGGCCGCCGCGGACGGCCGTCTGCAGCCGGGGATGCAGGTCCTGCTCGGCGCGGTCGGGGCGGGCTTCACCTGGGGCGCCCTCGTCGTGGAATGGGGAAGCGCATGAGCGCGCGACCCGACGGCGCCTGCGCGCTCGTCACCGGCGGCGGGCGCGGCATCGGCGCGGCGACGTCGCGGGCGCTGGCCGCCGACGGCTGGCCCGTGGCGGTGCTCTACCGCGGCGGGCAGGAGGCCGCCGAGGCGCTCGCCGCGGAGATCGTCGCGGCCGGTGGCAGCGCGGCCGCGTTTCACGCCGACGTCACCGATCCGGCGATCGGCAACGGCACCTTCACCGCCATCGAGGAGCGCCTCGGGCCCGTCCTGTGCCTGGTCAACAACGCCGGCGTCCGCGCCGACAACCTCGCGCTGTCGATCGACGACGCCGACTGGGACCTCGTCATCGAGACCAACCTGACCGCGGCGTTCCGGCTGACCCGCCGGGCCATCCGCACGATGCTGCGGGCCCGCTACGGCCGGATCGTCAACGTCGCGTCGGTCGTCGGGCCGCGCGCCAACGCCGGCCAGGCCAACTACGCCGCCTCCAAGGCGGGTCTGATCGGCCTGACGAAGACCGTGGCGAGCGAGGTCGCCCGCAAGGGCGTGACGGTCAACGCCGTCGCGCCGGGCTTCATCGAGACCGACATGACCGCCGACATCGCCGACGCCGTCAAGCAGGCGGTCCCCGCGCGCCGCGCCGGGACGCCCGACGAGGTCGCCGCCTGCGTGGCGTTCCTGGCCTCCGACGGCGCGGCCTACGTCACCGGCACCACCCTGTACGTCGATGGCGGCCTTGCCGCCTGAAAGGAGCAGCACGCATGTCCACCACCACCGATACCGATCGCATCGAGCAGGTCGTCTTCGAGTCGCTCGAGACCTTCGGCGCCGAGAAGGCCGACATCACCCGCGACGCCACGTTCGAGACCCTCGACGTCGACTCGCTGGACCTGGCCGAGCTGGCCCAGATCGCCGAAGACGAGTTCGGCGTGAAGATCAAGAGCTCCGACGTCGAGCAGCTCAAGACCGTCGGCGACGTCTGCGACCTGATCGCGGCGCGCGCGTAGCCATGCGCGAGGTCGCCGTCACCGGCATCGGCGCGGTCACCCCGCTCGGGGTGGGCGCGCGCACGCTGCACGCCCGCTGGGCGGCGGGCGAGGTCGCGATCGCCGGCGGCGAGGCGCCCTGCACGGCCTTCGACCCGCTCGAGTTCTTCTCACGCAAGGAGGCCCGGCGGGCCGACCGCTTCACCCAGCTCGCGCTCGCCTCGGCGCGCGAGGCGCTCGACGAGGCCGGCTGGGCCGACGGGGCGCCCTACGAGGCCGATCGCGTCGGCTGCATCCTGGGCACCGGAATCGGCGGCATCGGCACGCTGGAGGACAACTTCGGCGTGCTGCGCGACCAGGGGCCCGAACGGGTCGCCCCGCTCGCGGTGCCGCTGATGATGAGCAACGCGGGCTCGGCCGCGATCGCCATGCGCCACGACCTCAGGGGTCCCGTCTTCGGAGTCGTCTCGGCGTGCGCGGCGGGCGCCAACGCGATCGCCGCCGCCACCCGGGCGATCCAGTGCGGTGACGCCGACGCGATCGTGACCGGGGGCTCGGAGGCGGCGCTGACGCCGCTGGCCCGCGCCGCCTTCGCCGCGCTCGACGCCGTCTCGACGGCCGGCGTGAGCCGTCCCTTCGACGCCCGCCGTGACGGGTTCATCATGGGCGAGGGCGCCGGCGTGCTGGTGCTTGAGGACGCTGCCCAGGCCCGCGCCCGCGGCGCCACGATCCTCGCGCTCGTGCGCGGGATCGGCGCGACGTGCGACGCCCACCACCTGACCGCGCCGCGCCCCGACGGCGCCGGCGCCGCCGCGGCGATGACCGCCGCGCTGCGCGACGCGGGCCTCGAGGCGGCCGACGTCGACTACGTCAACGCGCACGGGACCTCGACACCGCTCAACGACCGTGCCGAGACGATGGCCATCAAGACCGCGCTCGGCGACCGCGCCGCCGGCGTTCCGATCTCGTCGACCAAGTCGGCGATCGGCCACCTCCTCGGCGCCGCGGGTGCCGTGGAGGCGATCGCCACCATCCTCACCCTGCGCGAGCGCGTCATCGCCCCCACGCTGGGGCTCGAGGAGCCCGACGAGGGGCTCGACCTCGACTACGTGCCGGGCTCCTCGCGCGCGCTCGACATCTCCGCGGGCCGCTCGGCGGTCGGCATCTCGAACTCGCTCGGCTTCGGCGGCCACAACGCCGTGCTCGTGCTGGAGGCGGCATGACCCTGGCCCTCGTCGCGCGGCCCGACGAGCGGCTGAGCGCGCTCGAGCGCCTCGAGGCGCTGTGCGACCCCGGTTCGCTGAACCTGCTGCGCACACAGGTCCGCTCGCGGCGGATGGGGGACAAGGCCCGGGACGGCGACGGGATCCTCGGCGCGTCCGGACGCGTCGACGGGCGGCCGATCTTCTGCTACGCCCAGGACCGCACCTTCGCCGGCGGATCGCTGGGGCAGGCGCACGCCGACACGGTCGTCCGCGTGCTGCAGCTGGCCGGTCGCGCGCGGGTGCCGGTCATCGGCTTCATCGAGTCGGCCGGCGCCCGGATGCAGGAGGGCCTGGAGGGCCTGTCGGGCTACGGCCGGATCTTCCGCGAGCACGTCGCCCTATCGGGGGTGATCCCGCAGATCTCGGTCATCTGCGGCGCGTCGGCGGGTGGCGGCTCCTATGCGCCGGCGCTGACCGACTTCGTGATCATGACCGCGCACGCGAGCATGTTCCTCACCGGCCCCGGCATCGTCGCCGAGGTCATGGGCGAGGACGTGACGGGGGAGGAGCTCGGCGGCCCCGCCGTCCACGAGCGCAACGGCGTCTGCCATCTCACCGCGCCGACCGAGGTCGACGCGGCGCTGCTGGCCCGCGACCTGCTCGACTTCCTGCCCCAGCACAACGCCGCGCCCGTGCAGTGCTGGCCCGCCGTCGCTGCGCCCGGGCCGTCGCCCGACGCCGCCGTGCCGGCCGAGGGCCGCAAGGTCTACGACGTGCGCTCGGTGGCGGCCGCGCTCGTCGACGGCGGGCGCCTGCAGGAGATCTCGCCGCGCTGGGCGCGCAACATGGTCTGCGCACTGGCCCGCATCGACGGCCGCGCGGTCGGGATCGTGGCCAACCAGCCGCGCCACCTGGGCGGGGTGCTCGACGCCGACTCGGCCACCAAGGCCGCGCGTTTCGTCCGTACGTGCAACCTCTTCGGGCTGCCGCTCGTCGTGCTCGTCGACACCCCTGGCTTCCTGCCCGGCACGCGGCAGGAGCAGGCCGGCGTCATCCGTCACGGAGCCAAGCTCGTCCATGCGTTCGCCGAGGCGTCGGTGCCGCGTGTCACCGTGATCCTGCGCAAGGCGTTCGGCGGAGCGTTCATCGCCATGAACTCCAAGGAGCTGGGGGCCGATCTCGTCTTCGCCTGGCCCGGCGCCGAGATCGGCGTGATGGGCGCCCAGCAGGCGGTCGGGATCGTCGACCGCCGGGCAATCGACGCCGCCGACGACCCGGTGCGCGAGCGCGAGCGGCTCGGGCGGCGCTACGCCGCCGAGCACCTGACCGCGCTCAACGCGGTGGCCGACGGCCACGTCGATGAGATCGTCGCGCCGTCGGAGACTCGCGCGCGGGTCGCCGCCGCGCTGGCCAGCCTGGAAACCGCAACCCGGCCGACGCGGCCGGCGGGGAACCTGCCGCTATGAACCTGTCTGCACCGTTCGAGCAACTCGCCGTCGGCGATGCCTTCATCTCCCGGGGACGGACGGTGACCGAGGCCGACGTCGTCGGCTTCGCCGCGCTGACCGGCGACTGGCATCCGCAACACGCCGACGCCGAATGGGCGGCGTCGAGCGCCTTCGGCGAGCGCATCGCCCATGGGATGCTCGTGGTCAGCTTCGCCGTGGGGCTCGTGCCGTTCGACCCCAACCGCGTGGTCGCGCTGCGGCGCGTCGCCGACGTCGTCTTCAAGCGCCCGGTCCGCCTGGGCGACACGATCCACGTGGCCGGCAACGTGGCCGAGCTGCGCGAGCTCGACGACGCGACCGGCCTCGTCGCGTTCGCGTGGAAGGTCCTCAACCAGGAGGGCCGGACCGCCTGCCGCGCACGGGTCGAGGTGCTCTGGCGTCGCGACGGGGTGCGCCTCGACGATCCGTTCGCGCCAACCGCCGACGGCTTCGTGCCGATCCCGCTGTGATGCTCGACGGCAAGCGCCTGCTCATCACCGGGGTGGTGACGAAGGACTCGATCGCCTTCGCAGTCGCCCGCCAGGCTCAGGAGGCCGGCGCCGAGGTCGTGCTGACCGGCTTCGGCCGCGCGCGGCGGATGACCGAGCGCGCCGCGAAGGCGCTGCCCGAGCCGGCCGACGTGCTCGAGCTCGACGCCAACTCCCCGGAGGACCTCGCCGCGGTGGCCGCCGAGCTCGACGCGCGCTGGGGCGCGCTCGACGGCGTGCTGCACGCGATCGCCTACGCGCCTGCCGATGCACTGGGCGGCGGCTTCCTCGACGCGCCGACGGCGAGCGCCATGACCGCGTTCCAGACGAGCGCGGTCTCGCTGCGCTGTCTCACCGTGGCGCTGCTCCCGCTGCTGGAGCGCGCCGGCGAGGGCGGCAGCGTGGTCGGCCTGGACTTCGACGCGACCGTGGCGTGGCCGGTCTATGACTGGATGGGCGTCGCGAAGGCTGGGCTCGAGGCGGTCTCCCGCTACCTCGCGCGCGACCTCGGGCCGCGCGGCGTGCGCGTCAACCTCGTCTCGGCCGGTCCGATCGAGACACTGGCGGCGGGGGGCATCCCCGGCTTCGAGGACCTCGCGGCCAACTGGCAGACCACCGCGCCGCTGGGCTGGGACGCCACCGACCCCGGCCCCGTGGCGGGCACCGCGTGCTACCTGTTCTCGCCGCTGTCACGCGGCGTGACCGGCGAGATCATCCACGTCGACGGCGGCTATCACGCGATGGGCGCCCCGATCGCGTGAGCGACACGATCCTGCTGACCGGCGGGACGGGCTTCCTGGGCATGGAGCTCATCGCCCGGCTGCTCGAGGCCGACGAGGGCCCCGACGT
>JAWVFY010000455.1:0-10472 GCA_033855575.1 Solirubrobacteraceae bacterium | reverse complement strand
GTCAACGGCACCCCCGCGGGCTGAGCAGTCCACGGACGGGGTAGGACAGGCCCATGAGCCTGATCTCCTTCATCATCGCGACCTTCTTCAGCGGCCTCATCGTGGGCGCGCTCGCGCGCCTGGCGCTGCCGGGCCGCGACCCCATGACCCTCTTCCAGACCGCCCTCGTGGGCATCGCCGGGTCCTTCGGCGCCGGCCTCCTGGTCGCGCTGCTGACCGGCGGGCGCTACACCGCCGGGTTCCTGGCGTCCTTCGCCGGCGCCTTCCTGATCGTCTATGTGATCAGGCGCCGCCGGGGCGGGTCGCTGACCCACCCCGGCGATGTGGGACGCCGCCTCTAGCGGTGACCCTTGAACGAGATGACCTGCTGGATGCCCGTCGGGCGGTTGGTGAACCGCATCGTCGTGGTCAGCAGGCCGGGGGTGAACGTGATGCGCTGGGCGTTGGCGTCGCCGAGCCACTGGGTCGGGTCAACCGTCCCGAACTTCGCGGTCAGGTCGTTGCCGGCGGAGTCGATCGCCGCCCATAGCGACGTCGCGCACGCCGTCAGGTTCCCGGCGCCGCAGTACTGCGCGCTGAGCGGGGCCTTCTCGGGATCGCCGAGCAGGCGCCGCCAGTCCTTGTCGAAGTACTGATACCAGCCCGTGTACTGGTCCATCGAGTGGCGCGACACGAGGGTCGCGAGCTCTTCGACGTTGCTCCCGAGCACCGGGGCCATCGCGGCGTCGGCCAGCTTGGTCCAGATCCCGTCGACGATCGCCGCGCCCGGCGCGTCGATCTTGCCGTCGAGGTTGCGGTCGAGCAGGCTGCCGCCCCTGCCGCTGTCGGCCCAGGCGGTCATCAGGTCGACCATCTGCTGGTCGCGGGGACTGGGCGCCGGTGCGCTCTTGAGGATCCGCACGAGCAGCGGCAGCGAGTCGACCGCGCGGACGTCCTGGGTTGCCGCGGCGTTCATCGCCGAGGTCATGGTCGCCAGCGTCTGCTTGCCCTTGACGGCCAGCCGCTTGAGGTTCTTGTTGAGCAGGTCCACGCGGGCGACCGAGCCCGCGCGCATCCACTGGTCGTCAGCGGCGCCGAAGCCCTTGGCGACGTTGTTGTTCCAGTTGACGATGTAGCCGCTCTTGGGGTCGGCCTGATGCGGGTGGGCGTTGGCCGAGATGAAGCCCTTCCACTCGTAGTTGCCGTTGCCGTTGGTCAGCAGGCCCGGGTCGACATCGGCGGGCCGCTTGGGCAGCAGCCCCGACGTGTACTCGGCGATGTGCTTGTCGTCGATGTAGAACGAGTTGAACGTCTGCGGCGACTCGCTGGCCGCCTTGAAGAACGTCTTGGGGCTCTTGACGGCACCCGTCGAGATGTCGCGGTAGAGCAGCAGGTCCAGCGCGTCCTTGCCGCGGCTCGAGCGCTGGGACGAGATGGCCACTTTGGGGCCGTTGACCGTCGCGTAGCCGACGACCGGGCCGTGGACGGTCTCGTGGACCGAGACCGTCTGGTCGGGCGCGCCGCCCGAGCCCTTCAGGACCCCGGCGTTGAACACCGTCATGTCCCGGCACTGGCCCTTGTAGAGGTACTTCGTGTCGCTGCCGCCGCACAGCGTCTCGGCGTACTGGTCGATGATGTCGCCGGAGGCCGAGGTCAGCGAGACGGCGAAGTCCGGCCCGCGGCCGATGAGCATGTAGCCCGGGAAGGGGGCCGACGTCGCGCCGCGCCACACCAGGCCCGGCGCGTGCATGTCGATCTCGTAGGTCAGGCCCGGGTAGTAGTAGCCGATCTGCGGGCCGGCGACCATCAGCGGCCGGCCGGTCGCCGAGTGCTTGGCGTCGACCATCAGCTCGTTGGAGGCCAGTGCCGGCGGGCTGACGTAGCGCGCGCCGCTCGCCACCGACGAGACCGACTGGAACGAGCCCTTGTCGATCATCACGTTGCCGGCATCCGACGACGGGATCGGCTCGTAGGGGAAGCTGCCGCCGATCGAGGTCGGCTGCTCGGGATCGTCGTGCTGGCGCAGGTCGTTGAACACCTGCATCCCGCGGGTGGCGCCCAGGGAGCCGTCCAGCGAGGAGAGGAACTGGGTACGCCGCGCCTCGTCGCCTCCGCCCTGGCCGACGAACTGGCCCTTGAGCGCCTCCAGCGCGTAGGTGTCGCTGCGTGTCCACGGCGCGTTGGTGGGGTTGTGCTTCTTGAAGTAGGCGTTGACGCCCGCGGCGAACGTGTCGATGTCGTGCAGCACCTGGCGGCCCTTCTTGCCCGCCTTGAGCAGCACGTTGGTCTCGGCGGCGGTCGCCGCCTCGGTCTGGGCGCTGGGCACGAACGTCTTGAGACTGGAGATCAGGCTCAGCGCCGACAGCCCGGGCGCGTCGATCACCGCGACGCGCGAGTTGTAGCGGGCCTGCTGGAGCAGCAATCCGCGATCTTCGGCGGCGATCCAGCCGGCGGCCCAAATGCCGCCGTCGTACGTCGTGGCCTTGACGTGCGGGACGTTGAAGCGGTCGCGGGTGATCGTCACGCCCGTGCGCGGGACGGACTCCTTCTTGCCCGGGCCGTCGCCGCCGACGCCGAAGACCTCGGACTTGAAGTCGGTCTGCAGAGCGCCGTTGGTCACCTTGTCGAACAGCGGGGTGAGCGCGTCGTACATCTTGGCCTGGGTGTCGGCGCCCGCGGGGATCGGCACCGTGCCGTACTGGCCCGACGGGATGATGTTGCGGGCCGTGGCGGCGTAGTCGTGGTCGTAGCGCGACGCGGCCGAGGCGGTGGCGGGCAGCAGAGCGAGGACGCCAAGGGCGAACAGGGGGGACAGACGGCGCATGCGGGGGGACTCCTGGTGGGTGGGGAGCGCGACTCGCCGGAACCTATCAGGTGTTGACACCCTGTCCAGACAAACTTGACGGGTGCGTCATCTTGGCCTACGGTGCGCGGATGCCCGCTCAGCTGCCCCACGTCGCGCTCATCGGCGCCGGCTCCTCCGGGATCGCCGTCGCCAAGGCCCTGCACGAGCGGGGCGTGCCCTTCGACTGCTATGAGAAGTCCGACCGCGGGGGCGGCAACTGGGTCTTCGGCAACATCAACGAGATGAGCTCGGCCTACCGGTCGTTGCACATCAACACGTCGCGGCGGCGCATGGAGTACAGCGACTACCCGATGCCCGAGTCCTACCCGGACTTCCCGCACCACTCGCAGATCGCCGCCTACTTCAACGACTACGTCGACCACTTCGGGTTCCGCGACAGCATCCGCTTCGACACGGGCGTCGAGCACGTCGCCCGCGGCGACGACGGCGTCCACACCGTGACGACCGACACCGGCGAGACCCACCGCTACGACGCGGTGCTGGTGGCCAACGGCCACCACTGGGACGTGCGCTGGCCCGAGCCCGCCTTCCCGGGCGCGGACACCACGAAGATCGAGCAGATCCACGCCCATCACTACAAGCAGGAGGAGCAGCTCGACGGCAAGCGGGTCGTCGTGCTGGGCATGGGCAACAGCGCGATGGACATCGCCGTCGACGCCAGCTACCACGGCACGGCCGTCTACCTCGCCTCCCGCCGCGGCGCCTGGATCATCCCCAAGTACGTCGCCGGCAAGCCCGTCGACCGCAGCGACCAGCTGTTCGCCGACCCGCGGATCCCCTTCAAGATCCGCCAGGCCGCGCTGATGCTGATGCTGCGCCAGCAGGTCGGCAAGATGGAGGACTACGGGCTGCCCAAGCCCGACCACAAGTTCGGCGAGGCGCATCCCACGATCTCCGGCCGGATCCTGGACCGCATCAGCCACGGGGCGATCACGCCGAAGCCGAACATCGGCCGCCTGCACGAGCACGAGGTCGAGTTCGCCGACGGCAGCCGTGTCGAGGCCGACCTCGTCGTCTACTGCACGGGCTACAAGATCACCTTCCCGTTCTTCGACGAGGACCTCGTCTCGGCTCCGGAGAACCACATCGAGCTGTTCCGGCGCGTCTTTCACCCGGATCTGCCCGACGTCGCGTTCTGCGGGCTGCTCCAGCCGCTCGGCGCGATCATGCCGCTGGCCGAGGCCCAGGGCCAGTGGCTGGCCGCCTACCTGCGCGGTGAGTACCACCTGCCGCCCAGGCCGCAGCTGCTCGACGACATCCGCCGCGACCAGGAGTCGCTGCGCAAGCGCTACGTCGCCTCCAAGCGCCACACGATCCAGGTCGACTTCGACGACTACCTGCGCGACCTCGGTCGCGAGCGCGCCGCCGGCGCCGAGCGCGCCCGGCTGGCCGGCTTCGCGCTCCCCGTGCCCGCGCGTGCCCGCGCGCAGGAGCCCAGCGCCGCTTGAGCGCGCCGCCGGCCGCGCCCAGCCGGCGCGAGGCCACCAAGCAGGCCAACCGCGCTGCCATCCTCGCCGCGGCGCGCGAGGTGTTCGCCGACCTCGGCTACGGCGCCGCGGGCGTGCGGGACATCGTCCGCGGCACCGCGCTGGCCAGCGGCACCTTCTACAACTACTTCCCCGACAAGGAGGCGGTCTTCCGGGCGCTGCTCGAGGAGAGCGTCGCCGAGGCCCGCGCGCTGACCCGCGCCGCCCGCCAGGCGGCGGGTTCCCTCGAGGACTTCGTCGCCGGCGCCTACCGGGCGTACTTCGGCTTCCTGGCCGCCGATCCGCAGCTGTTCGACCTCGTTCGCCGCAACGCGGGGACGATCAGCACGCAGTTCGCCGAGCCGTCGTTCGGGCTGAGCATCGCCGAGCTCGAGGAGGACCTTCGCGCTGCGGTCGCCGCGGGCACGATCCCCGAGCACGATGCCGCCTACATGGCGGCGGCGATGGTCGGGACCGCCTTCGAGGTGGGCGTGCGGATGGTCCAGCGCGACCCGCCCGACGTCGCGGGGGCGACCCATTTCGCCACCGAGCTGTTCCTGGGCGGCATGGGCCGCCTCGCCTCCCGATCCTGAGGACCTCTCAAGCCCGTGCGTCGGCTCGCCGATGCCGGTCCTATGCGCCGAGCCATCCTTGCCCTGCTGATCCTCGCCTCCGTGGCCGCCGTCCCGGCCGGGGCGTCCGCGAGCTACAAGATCGGGATCTCCGACCAGAGCGCCACGACCTTCGCCAATCCGCTCTACGCGCCCCTGCACCTGTCGCTGGCGCGCTACATCACCCCGTGGGACGTCATGAGCCGCGCCGTCCCCCGGGCCCAGCTGGCCGCCTGGGTCGGTGCGGCCCGCCTGGCCAACCAGCGGATCGTCGTCGCCTTCGAGGCGTCGCACACCCGCGGCCACCAGCGCACGCTGCCGTCGGTCAAGGTCTACACGAAGGCCGTCGCGGCGTTCCACAGGGCCTATCCCGACATCAAGGACATCCAGCCCTGGAACGAGGTCAACCGCTGCCAGCGCAAGGTGGCCGGCGGGACCTACGTCGGCCAGCCCACCTGTCACAACCCGCGGGCGGCGGCGCAGTACTACATGGCCGCGCGCGCGGTCTTCCGCGGCGCCAAGGTCACCGGGCTGGACATCCTCGACCAGGCCAAGGTCGACTCGGCCGTCCGCTACGTCAAGTCGTTTGAGCGCTACGCGCACCCGCGCCCGCGGTACTGGGGCTTTCACAACTACTCCGACACCAACCGGTTCAGCGGCAGCCGCACGCGCGCGCTCCTGCGGGCCACGCGGTCCGGCGAGGTGTGGCTGACCGAGACGGGCGGCATCGTCCACCTCGGCAAGAGCTTCCCGTACAGCACCAGCCGCGCGGCCAAGGCGCTGGGCTGCATGTTCACGCTGGCCCGCAGCAGCAGCCGCATCACCCGGCTCTACGTCTATCAGTTCAACGGCTTACCCCGGGGCTCGAGCCAGTTCGACGCCGGGCTCATCAACCCCAACCAGACCCTGCGCCCCGGCTACAACGTCGTCAAGAAGCGCACGACCCGCCGTTGCCACCGCTGACCGGTCGCGTGGACGTTCGTTCGATCTCCGGGCGGTCCGCGACGCTCCCGGGCCGCCGGGGCCGACGAGACGGGGGAGACATGGATGTCCCGAGCGTCACCCTCCGCCGGGCCAGGATGGCCACCACGGGGGTTCGTATGGCTGCCGGCCCCGTCTTCGCGGTTCGCTGAAGACGGGGTCGGCCGGCCACTCGCCGGTCTGATGCGACACTCAGGGGGTGCCAACCTTCTGCCGCCATGGGCGCCTGCAGGCCAACTGCCCGATCTGCTCGAAGAACGCGGAGCCCACAGGCCCGGCGCGGGTGCACCGCCCGACCCGCGTGCGATCGGCCGCGCCGCGGACCCCGCGGGCCGGCTCAGGTGTCAGCGTGCGGCGAGTCGAGCGCGCGCCCGACGACGGCTATGACAACGAGCTCGTCCCTGGGCTGCGGGCCAGCGCCGACGGCGCCCGGCTGGCCGACGAGCTGGCGTTCGCGGTCGCGCGGCTGCACGAGCTGTCGGCCGACCCGCCGGGCCTGTACGCCGATGTCGCGGCGGCCACCGACCCCGAGGAGGCCGCCTGGCTGGCCTTCCTGATCGCCTACGTCGGCCCGGGGCGGGGCGACGACCCGTGGTCGTCGATCGCCGCCGTGAGGGTCCCGTGGGCCGCGGGCGAGCTGCCGCCGTTCGAGACCGCCCGGCCGGGCCCGCGCAGCGCCCTGGACCCCGCGCGCGCCCCCGCCACCGTCGCCGCCTACCGTGCCTGGGCCGCTCGCGCGGGCTCGCAGGTCGCGGCGCTGGCCGGCGAGGCCGACTGGGAGCCGGCGCGTCGCTTCGCGCGGACGTTCGAGCGGCTGGCGCTGCCGGGGCTGTCCCGGGGGCCGCGCTATGACTTCCTGGTGACCCTCAGCGCGCTCGGGGTCGTCGAGATGCAGGCGGGCGCGCTGGCGGTGGGCAAGGACGCGCTGGACCCGGTGGTCTCGGCCGCCAAGCGGGTGCTGGGCATCGGCGATGCGATGAACCTCGAGCGCCGCGCGGCCGAGCTCGCGCGCGGAACGGGTGTCCCGTTCGCCGCGCTGGACCTCGCGCTGTTCAACTTCGCGGCGGCGCCGGAGGAGCGCGCGACCATGGGTGCGCGGGTCGCCGCCGACGCCGATCGCCGCGCGGCGATCGGCCGCGCCCTCGGCGTGGCCTGACCGCGGCGTCACGGGCCTGACACGTTTTTGCGGAGGGTGCGGGAATGGCCCGCCGATTCGGGCGTTTGCCGTCCGATGCGCTGCCTACCGTCCGCCCTGTCAGCCAGCCCGCGAGCGACGGGAGCCCACGATGCCCCTCTGCTTCATCGAACCCCAGGACGCGATCCGCGTCATCGCCGAGTCCGTCGGCCGCGAGGCCCGGCGTCAGATGCTCGGGGAGATCGTGCGCGCGTGGGTCGACGAGATCCCCGACGGCGAGCTCGAGTCGCACTACGCCAAGGCCGTCGCCGACCTCGACGAGCACGACCTCTCGATGCTGGCCGCCTGGCACGCCTCGCTCGAGGTGGGCCAGCCGATCGCCAACAAGGACTTCCTGGTCACAGTCTTCTCCAGCCTCGGCGACAACCGCCGCGAGGCGCTGAAGATCGCGGCGGGCTTCCGCGGCGAGGAGGCCTTCGACGCCGGCGTGGCCGAGGAGCAGGCGCTCGACACCGTCCTGCCCCACCTCTCGCGAGAGCGCGCGACCGAGCTGGCCGCCGAGTGCCTCGAGCTCTACCTCTGGGATCGGCTGGGCTGCGACAACTGAACGAGCCGGTCGAGCTCGGCGATCGCCTGGCCGGTGTCCTGAAACCAGACCGCGTGCAGGCCCAGCGCCGCGGCGGCCTCGCAGTTGTGGGGCAGGTCGTCGACGAAGGCGCAGGCTGAGGCGGGCAGCGCGAGACGCTGCAGCGTGAGCTCGTAGATCCGCGGGTCGGGCTTGCGCAGGCCGACGAACGCCGAGTCCACGACGACCTCGAAGAGCTCGTCGATGGGGAGCATCGCGCGCCAGCGCGGCTCCCACTCCCGGACGTTGTTGGTCAGCAGCGCCAGCCGCACCCCGTGGGCCTTACGAGCGCCGGTCAGCCAGTCGACCATGGGCTGGTTGACGTGCAGGCCGCCCCAGTAGTGGTCGGGGAAGCTCGTCATGTCGACCGGCGCGCCGAGCTGGTCGGCCAGCGCCGCGCCCACCGCGTCGAGGAACGCGGCCTCGGTGATCTCCCCGCGCTCGAGCCCGAACAGCGGGTTCTCGCCCTCGCGCTGCGCGATCGCCTGCAGGGCCTGCCCGAGCGCCTCGAAGGAGATGCCCAGGGCCTCGGTGAAGCGCTTGAACGACTCGAACAGCGGGTTGGTCAGCACGCCGCCGAAGTCGCTGATGACGGCCTTGACGACAGGCGCGGTCATACCCGGCGCAGAACGTCGTAGCGTCCAACGCCCTCCTGCCCGCCCGTGCGCCAGCGGAAGAACGCGCACTCCAGCCGCAGCCGGCCGAGATCGAGCGACGTGCCGGCGACCGCCTCGCCGGCGATCCGCTGCGGGTAGTCGTCTTCGGGCGCCACGTAGAGCTCGAGCCCGGCGGCGCGCTGGCGCTCGGAGGCGTCGTAGGTGGTCGAGATCCGCACGTCGGCGACCTCGCGCACCTCCTCGTCGAGGACGAACGCCGCGACGACCTCGTCGGCGTGGTTGCTCGCTCCGGTGGGCCGGATGGCCACCGCGCTGACGCCGCGCCCCTCCTCGAACCACGCGGTCAGCGTGCGCGCCAGCGTCATCCGCTCCCAGTCCGGCGCGCCCCACGACCGGCCGCGCTGGCCGAGCCCCGCGAAGGCCTGCCCATCGACGGTGCCCGCGACCCGGCAGGCGACGTCGAAGCCCTCCATGCCGCCCGCGCGACCAACCGGCGAGTCGGCGGCCAGCGCGAACGGCGCACCCACGGCCTCGAACTCGAGGTCCAAGCCGGTCGTCTCGCCGTCGTGGCGCAGCCGCCAGCGCAGGCCGGGCTCGAGCGTCTCCGTCGCCAGGCCCGCCGCGCGGACGTCCTCCCAGCGGGCCGCCGCCTCGCCGTCGCCGTCGGCCTGCACCGCGAGCTGCTCGCCGCCGCGGAAGAGCGTGACGAGGCCGCTGGCCCCTTCGCCGGAGAGGCCCAGCCGCGCGACGCCGCAGACGTCGCCGGCGGGGTCCGAGAACGCATAGGTCAGGGCGTCGCTGAAGCCCTCGGGGTCGCGGCCGGCCGGGCCGCGGGGCGCATCGTCGTGGTCGAGTGCGGTCACGGCAGATGCCGGCGGTCGGGCTGATCCTCGTGCGCCGTGCCCTCGACGTCGTAGGACTGCCCGGGAGGCCGGGGCGGCCCACCGCCGCGGCGCCCCGCGGTCCACAGGCCGACCCGCATCGCGCCGCGCCGGGCCAGGCGCCGCACCAGTGCCCGGCGGACGAGCGCGCGCGTCGGGGGGATCACGAGGAAGAAGCCGAACGCGTCCGTGACGAACCCGGGGGCCAGCTGCAGCGCCCCGCCGACGATGACCAGCGCGCCGTCGAGCACCTCACGGGCCGGCGGGCGGCCCTCCTCGAGCGCCGCGGCGAAGCGCCGCCAGACCGCCCGGCCCTGCGAGCGCATCAGCCAGGCGCCGAACAACGAGTCGAGGATCAGCAGAGCGATCGTCGGCAGCGCGCCGATCGCCTGGCCGACCTGGATGATCACGTAGATCTCCAGGATCGGCAGGCCGATGAACAGGATGAAGACGAACAGCAGCACCGGCGCCGAAGCGTACGCGCTCTACACTCGTCCGGGATGGTCACCGTCGAGGACGTCGAGGACGCACTGAGCAACGTGATCGACCCCGAGCTGGGGCTCGACTTCGTCGAGCTGGGGCTCATCTACGGGGTCGAGATCGACGAGGGCAACGTGCACGTGACGTTCACCCTGACCACGCCTGCCTGCCCCATCGGGCCGCAGGTCACGGAGCAGATCGACGAGTTCGTCTCGGAACTCGAGGGCGTCAACCGTGTTGAGTCCTCCATGGTCTTCACTCCGCCTTGGAGCCCGGACAAGATGTCCGAGGACGCCAAGTTCGCCCTGGGCTACTGAGCCCGGGTATGCGCCGTCTCGCTCCGCTCGTGGTGCTGCTGGCCGCGCTGCTGCCGGCGGCGGCCGCGGCGAGCACCACCGCCACCGGCCGGCTGCTCGTCCTGCTGGACCGTCCCGCGCGCGGGACCGCCACGCTGGCCGCTGCCGGCCGCGCGGTGATCGCATCGGCCGGCGCCCAGCCCAGCGGCCACAGCGTTCCCCAGATCGGCCTCGTGACCGTCCGGCCGCGCGCGGGGGAGAGCCTGGCGGCGCTGACCGCACGCCTGCGCGCCGACCCGCGCGTGCAATCGGTCCAGCCCGAGCGGCGCATGGCGTTTCGCGAGACGCCCAACGACCCCGCGTTCAGCGTCCAGGAGACCTCGCCGGGGACCCCGGCCGGCATCCCGGTCGAGTGGTGGGCCGCCCGTGAGAACCTGCCCGCGGCATGGGACATCAGCCACGGCGAGGGCGCGCTCGTGGCCGTGATCGACTCCGGCGTCGACGCGACGCATCCGGAGCTCTCCGGGCGCATCGC
>JAWVFY010000454.1:0-4404 GCA_033855575.1 Solirubrobacteraceae bacterium | reverse complement strand
CGACCGACCAGCGCGAGCTCGCGGCGTTCCTGCCGTCCTGGCAGGGCGTCGACCGCCATCCGAAGACGAACCCCACCCACCCGGGCATCGACCGCCTGCGCGAGGTGCTGGTCCCGCTGCAGGGCCTCGCGCTGCCCGCCGACGTGTGGGAGCGCGACGTGCTGCCGCGACGCACGGGCGCCTACTCGCCGACGTGGCTGGACCAGCTGTGCTCCTCCGGCGAGGTGGTCTGGGTCGGCGCTGGATCGCTCGGCCGCAACAGCGGCCGCGTCGCGCTGTACTTCCGCGAGGACGCCGAGGCGATCGGCCCTCCGCCGGTCAAGGCCGAGCCGCCGGCCGAGCCCGAGCATGAGCTCCTGCGCGATCGCCTCACCGCCTCGCCGTGCTTCTTCACCGACCTTCTCGCTGAGCTGCCGCTGGCGCCCGAGCAGCTCCAGGAGGCGCTGTGGGATCTGGTCTGGGCCGGCGAGGTGACCAACGACGCGTGGGCGCCGCTGCGCGCGCCGCGGCTGACGCTGGCGCGGGCGCAGCGCGGCGCCGATCGGCCGACCCGTTCGCGCCGCTTCGGCGCTCGCCGGGGCGGCGCCCAGCCGCAGGTCCAGGGCCGCTGGGCGCTGACCTCGACGATCTTCCGCACGGCGCCCGCCGCCGACCAGCGCCGCCGGACGCAGGCCGAGCTGCTGCTCGAGCGCTACGGGATCGTCACGCGCGAGCACGTCCTGGCCGAGGGGATCCCCGGCGGCTTCTCGATGCTCTACGACAGCTTCAGCGCGCTGGAGACCCTCGGCGTCTGCCGCAGGGGCTACTTCGTCGAGGGCCTGGGCGGCGCGCAGTTCGCGCTCCCCGGCGCGGTCGAGCGGCTGCGCGCCCAGCGGGTCACCGACGAGGCGGCGCCGCTCGTGCTCGCCGCCACCGACCCGGCGCAGCCCTACGGCGCGGCGCTGCCGTGGCCCAGGCGCGACGACGAGCAGCGGCGCCCGCAGCGGACCGCCGGCGCCCACGTCGTCCTGGCCGGCGCAGAGCCGGTCGTGTACGTCGAGCGGGGCGGGCGCGGGCTGCTGACGCTCGTCGACCGCGACGACCCGCGGCTGGCGCCCGCGCTGCGGGCGCTCGCCGACTTCGTGCTGGGCGACCGGCGGCGCAAGCTGTCGCTCGAGCGAGTCGACGGCGAGCCGGTGGTCGGCTCGGACTGGGAGCACGAGCTGATCGAGCTCGGGTTCCGCTCGGGCCCCCGCAAGCTGACGCTCAGCGCGTAGCCAGCAACGGGTGATCCGGGGTCGCGCCCGGCCCCGCCGTGGCGCGCACGTCGCGCGATCCCACGATCTCGCCGCAGCGCTCGCACACGCGGCGTTCGTCGATCCGCCCGCCGCAGTCGCGGTGCTCGACGAGCGTCGGCTCGCGGCCGGGGCCAGAGACGTGCTTGTCGCCCCAGCTCATGACCGCGTGCAGGACGGGCCAGAGGTCGCGCCCCTTGTCGGTCAGCCGGTACTCGAAGCGCTCGGGACGCTCCTGGTAACGGCTGCGCTCGACGATCCCCTCGTCGACGAGCAGGCGCAGCCGGTCGCGCAGGACGTTGCGCGCGATCCCGAGGTCGCGCTGGATCTCGTCGAACCGGCGGACCCCGAGGAAGACGTCGCGGAGGATGAGCAGCGTCCAGCGCTCGCCGAACACCTCGAGCGCGCCGGCGATCGAGCAGACCTGCGTGTCGTAGGTGCGGTGGAGCACGTGCCCAGCGTAGCGTTCAGAGTTGCATCACGCAACCCATCGTGATAGAAGTCCGTTGCATGAAGCAACTTGAGCCTCGCAGGGTGCTGATCGTGGTCTCGGCCGCCGTGTTCATGGCGAGCCTGGACCTGTTCATCGTCAACATCGCCTTCCCCGACGTCCAGCGCGACCTCGGCGGCAGCGACAGCTCGCTGTCGTGGATCCTCAACGCCTACGCGATCGTCTTCGCGGCGCTGCTGGTGCCCGCCGGGCGGATCGCCGACCTCGTCGGCCGCCGCCGGACGTTCCTCGCCGGCCTGGTCGTCTTCGCCCTGGCCAGCGCGCTGTGCGCGGCGGCGCCGTCGCTCGGCGCGCTGGTCGCCTTCCGCCTGCTGCAGGCCGCGGGCGCCGCGATGCTGGTGCCGACGTCGCTGGCGCTGCTGCTCTCGGCCGCGCCGCTGGAGAAGCGCAGCGCCTACGTGGGTGCCTGGGCGGCCGTGGGCGGGGTCGCCGCCGCCGCCGGGCCGCCGGTCGGTGGCCTGCTGGTGCAGCTGAGCTGGCGCTGGGTCTTCCTCGTCAACCTGCCCGTGGCCGCGATCGCACTGGTCGCCGGGCTGCGGACGCTGCGCGAGGAGCGCGATCCCGACAGCGCCGGCGTGCCCGACCTCCTGGGCGCGGCACTGCTGACCGCCGGCGTGGGCGCGCTGACCGCCGGGATCGTCGAGGGACCGGTCTGGGGCTGGGGCTCGGCGGGGGTCGTGGCCCTGTTCGCAGGGTCGCTCGGGTTGCTCGTCGCCTTCTCGTGGCGCTCGGCGCGCCACCCGGTCCCGGTGGTCGAGATGGACCTGCTGCGCGTCCGGGCCTTCGCGGCGGCCAACGTCGCCGCGATGGCCTTCTACGTCGGCTTCGGCGCGATGCTGCTCGGCGGCGTGCTGTTCCTCACTCGCGTATGGCACGAGTCCGTCCTGACCGCCGGGTTGATGATCGCCCCCGGGCCGCTGATGGCGGCGACCTTCTCGGTCGTCGGCGGCCGCTTCGCCGACCGTGCGGGGCACCGGACGCTGGCGGTGACCGGCGGCCTGGTCTTCGCCCTCGGCTCGCTGTTCTGGGCGCTGCGCATGGGCGCGCACCCCAACTACGCGGGGGCGTTCCTGCCCGGCTTCATCGTCGGTGGGATCGGGGTGGGGCTGGTCAACCCGACGCTGTCGAGCGCGGCGGCGGCCGCGCTGCCCGCCGGCCGCTTCGCCACCGGCTCGGCGATCTACAACATGAGCCGCCAGCTGGGCAGCGCACTCGGCGTGGCGCTCCTCGTCGCGATCGTCGGGACGCCGACGCCCGCTGGAGCGGTCAGCGCCTTCCGCGGCGGCGTACTGATCGTCGTGGCCGGTGGGGCGCTCACCGCGATCGCGGCCGCAGCGATGGGGCGGGTGCGCATCGGCGCGGTGCCGGTGCCCGTCGCTGCCGCCGCCGAGCCGCTTCGCGCCGCCGCCTGAGGCCACACGGCGCTCGCTATGGTCGCGGCCATGGCTGAGCCGGAGATCCGGGCCGCGGGCGGGGTGATCGTCGGGGTGGACGGCCGGATCGCGGTGGTCCACCGGCCCCGTCACGGAGACTGGTCGCTGCCCAAGGGCAAGCTCGACCCGGGCGAGGACTGGGAGGCGGCCGCGCTGCGCGAGATCGCCGAGGAGTGCGGGCTGGTCTGCCGGCTCGAGCAGGAGCTGCCGCCCACCGAGTACACGGTGGGCGGGCGCCCCAAGCGCGTGCGCTGGTGGCGGATGAGCGTCGTGCGCGAGACCGGCCGGCCGACCGACGACGAGGTCGACGAGCTGCGCTGGCTGACCCCCGGCGAGGCGATCGCGCGGCTCGACTACGAGGCCGACCGCGCGCTCATCCGCGCGCTCTGACGCTGCCTACCCTCCGTGTGAGTGCCCGAGGGCGACACGATCCACCACGCTGCCAGCCGCATCCGGCCGGTCCTGGAGGGCCACGTGCCCGACGCGGTGGCCACACCGCATCCGCGCTTCGGAGCCGACCGCTGGCCCGAGCGGCTCGCGGGCCGCTCGGTCGAGGCGGTCCACGCCCACGGCAAGCACCTGTTCCTGCGCTTCGAGGGCGACCTGACGATCCACTCGCACCTGCGGATGACCGGCGCATGGGGCGTGCACCCCGAGGGCCGGCGGTGGAGGCGCGGCGCGCAGCGCGCGTGGCTGGTGCTGCGCCGCGGCGACACCGACGTCGTGCAGTTCGACGGGCCCGTGCTCGAGCTGCTCACCGAGACGCGCCGGCGCTTCGACCGCCGCCTGGCGATGCTCGGCCCCGACATCGTGGCCGCCGAGTTCGACGAGCAGGCCTACCTGCGGCGCCTGCGCGGCGACGACCCCACCCGCCCGATCGGCGACGCGCTGCTCGACCAGCGGACGCTGGCGGGGATCGGCAACCTGTGGAAGGTCGAGGCGTGCTTCGGCACGCGGATCGATCCCTGGCGGCCGACGGCCGCGATCACCGACGACGAGGCGCTCGCGCTCGTGCGCTGGGCGCGGCCGCGCATGCAGGAGTCGGCGCGGACCGGCCGGCAGGATGCCTTCCGCGTCGTCTACGGCCGCGGCGGCCGGCCCTGCCCGCGCTGCGGAGCCCTGGTCCGCCGGCGCGGACAGGGCGACGACAACCGGCCGACCTACTGGTGCCCGGGGTGCCAGGCGT
>JAWVFY010000453.1:0-11297 GCA_033855575.1 Solirubrobacteraceae bacterium | reverse complement strand
AGGCCTTCTGGCCGTTGAGGACCCACTCGTCGGTCGTCTCGTCGTACTTGGCGTGGGTGCGAATGCCCGAGACGTCGGAGCCGGCGTCCGGCTCGCTCGAGCAGAAGGCGCCGACCTTGGGGTCGTCCTGGGTGCCGTAGCAGCGCGGGACCCACTCGCCGATCTGCTCGCCGGTGCCCTGGCCGAAGATCGCGGCGACCGGCAGCGCGGTGCCCATGATGGCCATGGCGATGCCGGCGTCGCCCCACGTGAGCTCCTCGTTGACGATCGGCATGGTCAGACCGGCCGGGTCGGCGAAGAACTGCGCGAGCGCCTCGAAGCCGTAGAGGCCGATCTTCGCGGCCTCCTGGATGATCGGCCAGGGAGTCTCCTCGCGCTCGTCCCATTCGCTGGCGGCGGGTCGCATGACGTTCTCGGCAAAGCCGTGGGCCCAGTCGCGGATGTCCTTCTGGTCCTGGCTGAGCTCCAGGCTGAAGGTGGGGGCCTCGGGGGCGTCGCCCGCGGCGGCGGCGACGACCTCGTCGCGGGCCTGGTCGGTGGTCTTGGCGGCAGTGGCAGCTTCCATGGGTGACAGTGTGTCACACTCTGTGTCATGAGGCCAGAGACAACAGTCGAGGACGTCCTGATCCACGGTCACCAGGTCCGCTACCGGATCGCCATGACCGACCATGCGGATCCGGTGGTGCTGCTGGTCCACGGCGTGGCCGGGAGCTCGCAGACCTGGGAGGAGGTGATGCCCGCGATCGCCGCCGAGGGCTACACGGTGATCGCCCCCGACCTGCTGGGTCACGGCGAGTCGGCCAAGCCGCGCGGCGACTACTCGCTGGGCGCCTACGCCTCCGGGCTGCGCGACCTGCTCGCCGTCCTGGGCCACGACCGCGCAACTGTCGTCGGGCACTCGCTCGGGGGCGGGATCGCGATGATCTTCGCCTACCAGTTCCCCGAGCGGACCGAGCGCATGGTGCTCGTCGACAGCGGCGGGCTGGGCCGCGAGGTCAGCATCGCGCTGCGCGCCGCCTCGCTGCCGGGCTCCGAGCTGGTGCTGCCGCTGCTGTTCTCCACGCCGCTCCTGCGCGCGGGCGGCGCGGTGGCCGGCGCCCTCGGGCGCCTCGGCTTCAAGGCGGGGCCCGACGTGGAGGAGATCGCGCGGGGCATCTCCTCGTTTGCCGACGTGGGCACGCGCACGGCGTTCGTGCACACGGTCCGAGCGGTGATCGATCCCGCCGGCCAGCGCGTGAGCGCCCGCGACCGCCTCTACCTCGCCGAGGGCCTGCCCACGCTGTTCGTCTGGGGTGAGCGCGACCCGATCATCCCGGTCGAGCACGGCCGCGCGGCGGTCGAGCTGATCCCCGGCAGCCGGCTCGAGGTCTTCCCCGACGCGGGCCACTTCCCCCACCGCGACGACCCCCTGCGGTTCACCGACGTCCTGACGGAGTTCCTGGCCACCACCGAGGCCGCGCGAATCGGCGAGGACGAGGCGCGGCTGCTCCTCCAGGAGCGCGCCGTCGCATGAAGGTCCGCCGCCGCGAGCAGGACATCGTCGACGCGACGCGTCTGCTCTTCGATCAGCGGGGGATGCAGGAGCTCCCGATCGACGAGATCGCCCGCGAGGTCGGCCTGAGCCGCGCGCTCATCTACCGGCACTTCTCCTCCAAGGAGGAGCTGTTCATCCTGACCGTCACCCGCTACCTGGCCGAGCTGGCCGAGCGCCTCGAGGCGGCGGCCGCGGCCAGCGACGAGCCGATCCCGCGGCTCGAAGCGGTGACCGGAACGTTCGCCGACTTCGCCCTCGAGTACCCCGCCTTCCTGGACTGCGCGATCTCGCTGCTGCGCCGGCCGTCGGAGGTCCTGCGCGAGCTGGTCTCCGACGCGGTGTGGATCCGCCTGGGCCAGGGCATGGCTTCGTGCCTCGGCGTCTGCGCCGACGTTCTGACCGAAGGCCGCGAGAAGGGCGTCTTCACCGTCGCCGATCCGGACTTTGCCGCCAACCACCTGTGGACGGTCGCGCTGGGCACGATGCACCTCGCCCGCAGCGGGGTCGGCGTGAGCCGCACGGCGTCCGGGGCGCCGGATGCCTTCCCGGTCGAGCCCGAGCGGGTTCGCGCCGCCGCGGTGCGCGCGGCCGTGGCGATCGCCACCGCCTGAATCATGCGCCCGCGCGTGGCCCTCGCGCTGGCGGCCGGCGCGCTGCTGGCGGGCTGCGGCAGTGGCGGGAAGGGCCCGGCCGGGCAGTTCACCAGCCTCGGCTGCGCGTCGTGCCACACGCTCAAGGCGGCCGGCTCGCACGGCAGCGCCGGGCCCGACCTCGACAAGCTCAGGCCGACCGTGGCCCAGGTCGAGCGCCAGGTGACCAACGGCGGGGGCGTGATGCCGTCGTTCCGCGGCCGGCTCAAGCCGGCGGAGATCCACGCGCTGGCGGTCTACGTCGCCGGCGCGGCCGGCGGCTGATCGGCCGCCTCGACCGCCCGCTTGATGTTGGCGGCGAAGTCGTCGGCGCCCTTGCGGGCCGACCGCAGCGCGAACCCTTCGATCAGCTTGCCGAAGCCGTGGCCTTCGAGGACGTTGAAGACGGTCACCGTGGTCTGACCCTCGCCGGCCGGCGCCAGGTCGTAGCCGCCCTCGGGCGCCGTCACCGCGTTCTTGGACCGCTCGGCCCAACGGATCCTCGTCGGCACCACGAACTCGGTGAGCTCGAACTCGCGCTTGGTCGTCATGCCCGCGTCCTTGACCGTGCTGGCGTAGCGCGTGCCGGTGCCGGGCGCGCCATTGGTCGTCTTGCGGATCTCCTGGACCCGCGCGCTGAACTTGGGGTCGTTCTCGCCGTCGGCCAAGAAGGCGAAGACCTCCTCGATCGGTCGATCGACGGTTACGGTCGCTTCGAATCGTCCAGGCATGCGCCGAGACTACGCGGCGCACAGGTTCGGCGTCCAGGCTGTCGATCTCGCCGTCGCCCGTTCGACGTGTCGGTAGAAGGGGGCCCCGAGGGCCCTCACCGAAATCCCCGCCATCAGGAGGCACGACATGCGATTCATGATGCTGATGATCCCGAACATCACCGAGGACAACTGGGGCCCCAGCCCCGAGGCCGCGGCCGCGATGGGCGGCTTCAACGAGGAGCTCGCCAAGGCCGGCAAGCTGATCGCGCTCGACGGCCTGCACCCGACGGGCGAGGGTGCCCGGGTGTCCTTCGCCGCCGGCGGCAAGGCCACAGCGGTCGACGGCCCGTTCACCGAGGCCAAGGAGGTCGTCGGCGGCTACTGGGTCATCGAGGCCGACTCGCGCCAGGAGGCGGTCGACTGGGCGTCGCGCTGCCCAGCGGGCGAGGGCGACGTCATCGAGGTCCGCCGCATCTACGAGATGACCGACTTCCCGGCCGACGTGCAGGAGGCGGCGAACACCGACCTGCTCTGAGGCCGCGGGCGGCGCGAACGTCGAGATGTGGTCGTCAGAGCAACCACGAATCGACCTTCGCGCTCGCGCACCGCCCCTCAGGGGGAAGGAGGCTGAGCGCTGCCGTTCACGTGCCCGACGCTCGGCGTGTGCGCGGCGTCAGCGTCGGTGGCGGCGCCGGCGATCGCAGTCCCGCTGGCCGCCAGAGCGCCGGCGGCGATCAGGCTCACGAAGGCCCTGTGCGACTTGGCGAACATCACATCTCCTTGGTGGGTGATGTCCAGCATGCGACCGGGGCCTGAAGCGCAGATGACGCGTTCCTGGGAGTCCGCTGAGGGTGTGCGAGGCGCCGGCGGCAGCGGAGGGGGAGGGATTCGAACCCTCGAGACCGGTCACCCGGCCTAACGGTTTTCAAGACCGTCGCATTCAACCGCTCTGCCACCCCTCCGGGGGTGCGCGTCAGGCCGCGATGCTATCCGGCTCGCGCGGCGCCACCAGCGGCATCTGCCCCTCGGCGAGCAGCGCGGCGATCCCGGCCCGGGCGAGGCCCAGCCGGCCCTCGTAGAGCAGGTAGCGCGGTTCCCAGCGCGGGTGGAACTTGCGGTTGAAGCGGTAGAGCGACTCGATCTGGAAGAACGGGTTGCCCAGCGTGACGACGCGCGCGAGCAGCCGCTCGAAGACGCCGGCGGGGCTGCGCAGCAGGCGTGCGAAGGCGGCGAAGTTCAGCGAGATCTCCTCGATGCCCTGGTCGCGCAGCAGGTCGATCGACCGGACGACGAGGAAGTCGATGACGCCGTTGGGCGTCTCGCGCTCGCGGCGCATGAACGACAGCGAGGCGGCCGGGCGGCCGTAGGTCGGCACGAAGTGCAGGAAGCCTCGGACGACACCGGCCTCGTCGCGGCCGATGACCATCCACGAGTCGGCGAGGTGCGGGCCCTGCAGCGAGTCCATCGCCATCGAGAACCCGCGCTCGGGCGCGCCGTCGCGCCAGGACGCCGAAACCCGCTCGAGCTCGCGCAGCTCGTGCGGCGACAGGGAGGCATGGCGGCGCAGCTCGGCGGTGTAGCCGTGGCGCTCGACGCGCATCACCGCCTGGCGGACCTTCTTGATCCGGCGGCCCTCCAGCGAGAAGTCCGCGGTCTC
Organism: Solirubrobacteraceae bacterium; assembly: GCA_033855575.1. Lineage (GTDB taxonomy): Bacteria > Actinomycetota > Thermoleophilia > Solirubrobacterales > Solirubrobacteraceae > BP-464. The sequence goes on along the minus strand of JAWVFY010000453.1, from coordinate 6,764 downwards.
CACGACGGCCTCGTCGCCGATGTACATCGCGCGCAACCCCGCCTCGGCGGCGACGCCAGCGAAGCCCTCGCTGGCTCCGACGACGCCGACGCGCAGCCCGGCGTGCTCGGCCTGGGCGCAGGCCTGGGCCAGCAGACCGGGAATCTGCTCCGCCGGGCCGACGGGATCGCCGGCGACGAGCAGCACCCCGCCCTCGACGCGGTAGGACAGCACGGCGCGGCGGTCGGCCGAGAAGAGGTGCTCGAGGTCGCTGCGCAGCTTGAAGAAGCTCAGCGTGCAGCTGCCGTGCTCGCGGACGATTCGCGCGACCTCCTCGCGGCGGCAGTCGCCGCTCGCCGGGCTGGCGGGGCGGCGGAAGGCGGCCCACAGGGCCAGGATCAGCGCGAGCACGCCGATGAGCTGCACGCAGCGGGGGACCCACGCGGCGGGGCCGTCAAAGCCGACCGCCGACCCGTGCAGGGAGAGCAGCTGCGCGACGTCGCGCACGGTGCCGCTTGGCCCGCCCAGCGGCCGGACCTCCCAGGGGACACCGATCGACAGCACCAGGCAGCCAGCGGCCAGGGCGCCCGCGCCGATCAGCGCGATCCGCCGCGCGGCAAGCGTTGCGTGGCCGGCGTCGTGGCGCACCCAGAACGCCGCGCGCCAGCGCAGGAGCACGGCGGCCAGCGCCCAGGAGATGATCGCCTCCTCGAAGTCCAGGCCCTTGACGAGGTCGAGGACGCCGAGCGCCAGCAGCAGGCTCACGGCCACCACGAGCGCGCCGCGTCGCCGCAGGGCGAGGTAGGGCGCCGCGAGCAGCAGCGCGACCCCGACCGGCAGCGCCAGCTGGCGGGCGAGCACGATCTCCGTGGCGGGCGCGAGCGCGTGGACGTCGTGCAGGCGGCCGGCCAGCTCGGGCGTCAGCGCCGAGACGACGTTGATCAGTCCGGCCAGCGCGGCAAGCGCCGCGGCGAGCGGCGCCATGAACGCAGCCGGCCGGCGCTCGCGCAGGGGCGCGTGGCGGCGGGGCAGGGGGCGGACCGGGGAGAGGGTCATGAAGAGGGAGTGCGGAACTGGGCGCGGCGCACGACGCCCCGGATGGTCATCGGCACCAGCACCCCGATGCCCAAGGCCACCAGGTGCTCTGCCGTGGCCATCGACCCCACCACCGGCAACAGCGCCACGCTGACGATGAGGGTACCGATACCTACCCCCAGCGCCACCGCCCGGTTACGCGGCCACAACACGGCAGTCAGGTACCCCAACGCCCCGAGCCAGACGGCGGAGATTCCGTAGTCGAGGCGATCGGTGTAGGGGTCGGCGGCCGAGCGGTCGGCCAGCCACAGCAGCGCGATCCCGGCGTAGACGACCAGCGTGCACCCGATGTGGGCGGTCAGGCCGGTGACCCAGATGGCGACGATGCCACTGACCCGCCAGACGCCGTAGAGGGCGATCAGCAGCCCGACGATCTCGGCGGTGGGGTAGCGGCCGACCGGAATCGCGCTGGTCAGCAGCGTCCACAGATGGCCGTGGAGGATCAGGTCGGGCGTTGAGGCGAAGGCGCCCAGCCGCGGCCGCCCGTCGGCGCCGCGGGAGATCGCGATGACGATCACGGCCACCAACCAGGCGCCGAGCCCGACGAGCAGGAGGGCTCGGACGACGCGCGCGCGCACGCCCGGAAATCTAGGCCCACTCTTTACACTGGGGCGGCCTGGAGAGGTGGCCGAGTGGCTGAAGGCACTCGCCTGCTAAGCGAGTAAGGGGCTGAATGCTCCTTCGCGGGTTCGAATCCCGCCCTCTCCGTCCGCCCCTCGCCGGGCGCGTGCGGCCCAGCCCGGGGCTACACTGCCTCCGCTCGCGCCCGTAGCTCAGTTGGATAGAGCGTCGGTCTACGGAACCGAAGGTCAGAGGTTCGAGTCCTCTCGGGCGCGCTGGACGGAAGGCCCATTTGATGGGCCTTCGGTGTCGTCGGAGTCTCGCCGCCTACTCGACGAGGTAGACGTCGTACGAGACGCCGCTGGGCTGGCGTGCGCCTACGGCGATGAACACACCGTCGTTGAGCCATGCCAGTTCGGGGTCGGAGGTCTCGATGTTGACCGCGGTGCGGAACGTGTACTCGGAGGGGTCGACGTCCTCGCCGGCGGCCAGGCGCGCGAGCACGGCTGGCTCGCCATGGCGTACACCGTGCGACTGGACGTAGAGCAGCGCCCCGCGGTCGGTCTTGAGGGTGTAGCGGATGTCGGCGATCGAGCTGCCGGAGGGCCGCACGATCTGCCAGTCGGCGCCGCCGGTCGCCAGCACTTCCGCATGGAAGCCGGGGCCCTCGGCGCGTCCACCGGTCCATGCGATGATGCGGCGGTGACCTTCTGGGGTGGTGCCGAGGTCGATCGGAGCGTCGAGCTCGGCGTCAAGGCGGTAGACGTGGCGGAGCTTGGGACTTGGGAGGGTCGTCATGGTTCGCTCCTTGTGATTGGCGGGGTCGTTGGGGTGCTCGGCCAGCGCCGTCACCGGGGTCTCCACTGAATCGAGGCGCCCATGTGACCTGGTCCTCCGCGGCGTGGTCACGATCAAGTACATCTTCTTCCGACAGCTCATCGCTCGACGCGAAGTGATCACTCACAGAGGCATATCCGGATTCGCTGCGACGATGACCGCGCTGGTCGCGGGGATCGAGCGCCGCGGACTGACCGTCTTCGCACTCGTCGACCATGGCGGGGGCGCCCGCGAGGTGGGGCTGGAGCTCGAGAACGAGCAGGTCATCCTCTTTGGCAATGCGCGGAGCGGCACCCCGCTCATGCAGGACGACCGTCGGATCGGAATCGAATTGCCGCTCCGGATCCTTGTGTGGCAGAAGGGCGCGGAGGTATGGATCGGCTACCGCGATCCCCGCAAGTTGTCCAGCACATATGACGTCGGAGCCCACGAGGCAACGCTCGATCAAATGGCGAAGCTCCTCGAAGAGCTGGCAACCGAGGCCGCCGACTCGTAGCGAACTGCCGCATCGAGCATCTGGGCGCCGGTCAGTTCAGGTGCCGCTGCCAGTCCGCGGGCACCGCGCCGGCCGGCCCCGGCACCGGCTGGTCGTGCGGATGGCTGTCGGGCGCGACCAGGACGGGGCCCTCGAAGAACTCGTCGGAGCGGTAGTCGTAGAACCAGCTCTCGCCCGGCTCGAAGCTCTGCAGGACGGGGTGCCCGGTGGCCTGGTGGTGGGCGGTGGCGTGCTGGCTGGGCGAGTTGTCACAACAGCCGATGTGGCCGCAGGCCGCGCAGCGGCGCAGGTGCAGCCACCAGCCCGGCGACGCGCCGGCCAGGCACTCCGCGCAGCCGGTTCCGCTCGGCGACACGCTGGGCTCGATCTCGCCGGCCATGCCCGCTATTCGATCAGATCCCCACGGTCGCGGGCGGCCCGCTACTGAGCGTCGGGGAACAGCACGCGCGTCCAGATCGTCGACGCGGTGTCGAGGACGCGCTCGGGGTCGCCCGGTTCGGGGCCGCCGAGCTTGTCGAGGAGATAGCCGTTGAGCATCCAGACCAGGGCGCGGGCGACCTCGGGCGCGTCGACCGGGGCGACGTCTCCGCTGGCGACGCGCTGCTCGATCGCGGTCGTCGTCAGCCCGATGAACACCTCGACCAGGCCGGTGTAGGCCTGGCCGACGGCGCCGTCGTGGTGCGCGGCTTCGACGACGGCGCGGATCACGCGCCCGTTGCGGACGTAGAAGTCGACGTAGAGGGCGAGCCGCGCGCGGGCCTCCTCAGGACCGACCCGCTCGCTCCTGCGCCATGCCTCGCTGACGTCGACCAGCTCGCTGCCGACCTCGGCGATCATCGTCAGCATCATCGACGGGACGTCGTCGAAGTGACGGTAGAAGACGGTCCGCGTGTGACCCGTGCGGGTCATAAGGGCGTCGACGCTCAGCTCGCGGTAGGGGTGCTCGAGGAGGAACTCCTGCGCGGCGGCGAGGATCTGGCCGCGGGTCTCCTCGCGCTGCTGGCGCCGCTTCGTGCGTTGGATCGTGGCGCTCACCCACTGCAGGGTAACCGCTCAGACGGACTTGATGACATCGCGTTTGACAAGCCGTCATTAGGCGCCTAGATTTGGTGACGCAGTGTCATCAGGGGAGGAGAGCAGGGTGGGAGCCACAGCTGTCCCGGCAGGCGCGGCCGGTGCCACGCGTCGCCGCTTCGTCGTCGGGACGATCGCTGCTGCGGCGACCCAGGCCCTGCCCGCGGCCTGGCCGGGCGCGACGGCGACGGCCAGCGCCAGCACGAAGCGGTGTGCGCCGCGGCCAGCGGGGGTCCGGCGGATGGCGCTCGCGCTCTCCCGCGACGGCCGCACCGTCTGGGCGGCCGACACCGGCACCACCACGATCAGCGCCCACCGGGCGCGCGACCTCACCCGCGTGCGCAGCATCGACGTCGGCGATTCGCCGCTGGACATCGCGATCTCGCCGACCGGCCGCGATGCCCTGGTCACGACGGGCTTCTACGACCGGCCGGATCTGGCGGTCGTCGACCTCGTCGCCGGCAAGCTGATCGGGCGCATGCGCGCCGGCGCGGTGGCGCGCTCCGTGGCCTTCGCGCCCGACGGGACGGCGTACGTCGCGGGCGGCGCCGACCAGGGCCGGCTGCTGCGCATCGACCCCCGCCGCGGACGAGTCGAGGCGACCGTGGATCTGGGAAGCAATCCGCGCGGCCTGGCCTTCACACCCCACGGCCGCTACGCGCTGGTCGCGCTCAACGGGCAGGCGCAGGTCGTCGTGGTCGAGCTCGCCACACACGAGGTCGTGGGCCGGATCGCCACCGCGCCGTTCCCGTACCTGGTCGCCGCCGCCCCGCAGGGCGCCCGCGCGTACGTCAGCCACAACGGGTTCGCGGCGGACCACGTGTCGGTCCTCGACATCCGGGCGGGCCGCGCGGTCGGCAGCCTCACCGTCGGTCCCGACCCCGCCGGACTGGCCTTCGCCGGCCCGAACGCCCTGCTGGTGACCGAGCGCGGCAGCGGGACGGTCTCGGTCTTCGATCCGCGCAGCGGCCGGCGCCGGCGCCGCGTCACGACGGGCGGCTGGCCGCGCGCGGTCGCGGTCCGCGGGCGCCGCGCCTTCGTGGCGGACGAGCAGACGGGCCAGCTCAAGGCCTTCGGGGTCTGACGGAACCGATGCCGCGCCCGACGCAGATCACCCGCCGCGACGTGCTGCGCACCGGCGCCGCCGGGACCGCGGCGGCCCTCGCCGTGGGCGCCACGAGCGGACGCTCGGCCGCCGAGGAGCGCGCGACGCAGCGCCAGCCCAACGTCCTGATCCTCATGTGCGACCAGGAGCGCTACCCGCAGTGGACGCCGAAGCTCCCCCTGCCGGCGCGCGAGTTCATCGACGGCCGCGGCGTGAGCTTCGAGCGCTTCCACCACTCGGCCGTGCAGTGCTCGTCGAGCCGCGCCTGCTTCTGGACGGGGATGTACGTGCCGCAGAACGGCATCTTCGGCAACTTCCTGCAGAGCTGGCAGTTCTCCCTGGACCCGCGGATCCCGACGATCGGCGACCTGATGCGCGAGCAGGGCTACACGACCGCCTACTACGGCAAGTGGCACCTGAGCATGGCCGGCGAGTCGGTGACCGAGGCCCCGGCCGACAACGCCGCGGGCAACTACCTCGGGCCCTACGGCTTCGACTACTCCTTCGAGGCGCCGTCGCTCGAGCCGCTGGGCTACAACGACGGCGTCTACAACGACCCGATCTGGACCAAGCAGGCGATCGACTGGCTCGGCCAGTACGGCGGCCAGGACAAGCCGTGGTTCATGGTCGCCTCGCTGCTGAACCCGCACGACATCGCCTACTTCCCGCGCGGGTACAGCGTCGACGTCAAACGGCCCGACTGGCAGGTCTCGCTGCCGCCCAACTTCGTCGACGACCAGACGACCAAGCCCACCGTCCACGAGCAGTACGCCAACGGCGCGGCGCTCATCCGCGGGGCCATCAAGCCCGACGACAAGACCACGTGGAAGCGGCTGCTGAACACCTACTGCGACCTGATCGTCAACACCGACGAGAACCTCGCGGCGATCATGAAGGCGCTCCACGCGACGGGGCAGATGGAGAACACCGTCGTGATCCGCACCGCCGACCATGGCGAGCTCGGCGGCTCGCACCAGCAGTTCGGCAAGGGGCCGATGATCTACGAGGAGCAGCTGCGGATGCCGCTGTCGATCTCGTTTCCCGGCCGGTTCGCGCAGGGGGTCCGGACCGCCGCGGTCAGCGAGGCGGTCGACATCGTGCCGACCTGCCTCGAGCTGGCCGGCCTGGCCGACCCGGTCGCGCGCTACCCGTGGCTGCGGGGGCAGTCACTGGTTCCGGCTGTCGAGGACCCTGCGGGCGCCCGCGGCAAGGACTTCACCGTCAGCACCTGCGACGAGGTCTGGTCGCCGCAGGACTACGCCGGCGTCGGCAAGCCGTGGCGACGCCATGTGCGGGCGGCGCTGTCGGGCCGCTTCAAGGTCGCCCGCTACGTCGCCATGGACGGCAACCCGCAGAAGGAGCTGACCGGCGATCAGGACTACGAGGTCTACGACCTCGCCGAGGACCCCTACGAGCTGCGCAACCTCGCGGCCGACCCGGCCTACAAGCCGCTGTTCGACGACCTGCTCGCCCGCCTGCGCGAGCTGGAGGCCGAGCGGCTCGGGCCCGTGACGGTCCCGGCCTATGGCGCGCCCTCGCTGATCCAGCCGCTCCGCCCCGACCCGCTGGGCCGGCCGCAGACCCCCGCCTCGGCCGCCGCGCAGGCACCGTCGCCGG
>JAWVFY010000452.1:0-4787 GCA_033855575.1 Solirubrobacteraceae bacterium | reverse complement strand
ACGGCCTGCCCAACCAGGCGGGACTCGCGCTGCTGTGCCTCCTGCTGCTCTACTGCGGCTGCTTGTTGGTCGATCGCCTGCCGGTCGCCGCGGCGGCGGGGTTCGGTGTGACCGTGGCGGCGCTGGGCGCGGCGCACCGGCTGTCGCTCCTGATCGGGCTCGGGATCGTCGCCGTCACGCTGGCGGCGGCGTTCGTGCTGGGCCGGCTGCGGCGGATCGTCGTGACGCTGGCCATCGCGGCGGCGACGACGCTCCTGGTGTGCGCCGGCGTGATCTACGACCTGGTCGAGCGCGAGCGCACGTTCGGCGGGACGCTCTCCTACTCGGACTATCTGGCCACGAAGTTCGCGCCCGCGCTCACCGCGCGCGACCTCAGCGTGGTCTTCACGGTCGCCGCCGCGCTCGCGCTCGTGGTCTGCCTGGCGCGCGTGCGCCGCGACCGCGCCCTGATCCCGGTGCTCGGCACGCTGGGGCTGACGCTGCTGGCCGCCTACGCGTGGGTCGTGCACCTTCCGCTCGCCTACGTGCGCATGGCCTACTACCTGCCGCTCGCGCTGGTGCCGATGGTGGCGGTCGCGCTGACGCTGCTTCCCCGCCGCGCGGCGACGGTCGCCTGCGGCCTCGTGCTGGCGATCGTCATCGGCGCCTTCGCCTGGCCCGCCGACCATCGCGTGCGGACCTTCTACGCGTTCGTCAACCCCACGTCGCTGAAGGGGCTCGACGCCGTCGCCGCACGGTTGCGGCCCAACGAGGTGGTGGTCACCGACCGCTGCTGGAGCTTCCTGTCGACCTGGCTGCTGTACACGCGGACGCTGCCCGCACTGGAGCCGGCCGACATCCAGCCCAAGGCCGAGCTCGCCCGCGCCGCGCAGGCCCACGCGATCCTCGACGGCACGCCGGCCGGCCAGGCGCTCGCCCGCCGGCTGGGCGTGCGGTTCCTGATCGTCGACCCGACCTGCCCGGACGCCCAGGGCCGTCCCGAGCCGGCTCCGCGCGTCGGCGTGCCCGCGTTCGTCAGCGAGCGGCTCGTCGTCCTGACGCTGCCGGGCTAACGGCTGCGGCGCAGGTGCAGCGGCGCGCTGGTGGCCAGCGGCGTCCACCCGTCACGGTCGACCAGCAGGACACGCACCGTCGCCGGGCGCGACATGGTGAAGTCGGCCCGCGACAGGTAGTCCAGGCGCGCTCGCGCGGCCGGGAACCAGCCGAAGTGCTCCCGGGTGTCACGCTCGAGCAGGATCCGGGCGTAGGGGTCGCCGGGCGTCACCGTCACGTGGATCCCGCGCTTGGTGGCCCGCAGCTGCACATGGCGGTCGGTGACCAGCAGCTGTCGCGTCTCGCTGACGTCGCCGCCCACCACCACGCGGTACATGGCGGTCGTCTCGGCGCCGACGACGGCCCTCCAGGACCCGTCGGACACCGGCCGGGCCTCGCCGATCGCGTGGAACCCCGACCCGGCGTCGCGCTCGATCGTCACGCGCGCCTGCGGATCGGCGCTGCGCCCGGTGATCGTGACCCGCTGCCCCGCGGGGACGGCGGCGGGGGGCAGCCGGTCGAGCGTGACCTGGCGGACGTCGATCTCGCCCGTCATGGTCGGGTGGATGGTGCAGTGGTAGAGGTAGACGCCGGGTGGGCCCGCGACGGTGTCGAACACGCTTCCGCCCGGCAGCTCGCCCGAGTCGAACGAGCCGTCGGCGGCGGTGACGGTGTGGGTTCGCTCGCTGATGTTCGACCACTCGACGACGTCGCCGGGCAGCGCGTCAAGCTGCGGCGGCGAGAAGTCCTGGAACTCGACGGTGATCGGGAGCGTCGCCGCGGCCACCGGCGCCGCCGCGACGAGCACGAGGGCCCCGGCGATCGCCAGGGCCCTCGCGCTGCGATACATCCGGATGGTCCTCAGCCGACGATGACCTTCGCCTGCATCCACGGGTGGATGGCGCACAGGAAGAAGAGCGTCGTGCCCTTCTTCGCCGTCACCGTGAGGTCGACGGACGATCCCGGGTCGGGCCCGATGAACGCCGAGTCGCCGGGCTTGTCGACGCTCGGTGCCGTGTCCTGGCCCACGCCGTCCTCGACGAACAGATGCGTCGGCGGCGCGTCGCTGTTGGGATCCGCGCCGTGCTCCTGGGCGATCGTCTGGCAGATCGCGCACTGGTTGATCTGGTTGGTCGTTCGCGGCAGGTCGCTCTTCTTGACGACGCTGAACGTGTGCGGCCCGTCCTGGGCGTTGTTGACGATGTGCAGCGTTCCTCCGGAGCGCACCTGGAAGACGTCCTTCTGCCACCGCAGGCTGTCCTTGACGTAGCGGTTGATCTTGAACTGCGTCTTCTGGACGGCCTTGATGGTGGCGTGCGTCGGGGGTGGCCCCTTCGTGGCGGCCAGGGCCACTGCGGCGCCGCTGACGGTCAGGGCGAGGGCCATGCCCCCGGCGACGAGCTTGCTCTGCATAAGACTCCTTTCCTCGAGCCGGCTGGACCGGCGTCCGTGAACCGAGGCGCGACCTTAACCAGCTTCTGAGACCGGTTGCAACCTCAGCGTCTCCTGCGATGCGCGGGTTTCCGGGAGGCCCGGAAACAGGGGACGTCAGCGCAGGCGGAGGGTCTTGGTCTTGTGGGTGATGCGGCCGCTGCGCGTGATGGCGGTGACCCGGACCCTGACGCGGGTGCCGCGGGCGTGCCGGGCGATCTTGAGCGTCACGGTCCGGCTGCGGGTCGAGTAAGTCGACTTGGTGACGTTGAGCTTGTAGGCGGCCGAGCTGGCCTTGATCGGCGTGATCAGCTGGACCTGCAGGCGGCAGCCGGCCGGGCAGCGCGCGACGACGCGCAGGTGGCTCGGGTGCTTGCGGTCCTGGCGCAGGCGAAGGCTGAGCTTCGGCGCGGCGGTGCGCTTCTTTGTCTTGGTGGTCGTCGCGGCAGTGGAGGCAGCGGGAGCGGACGTCGCGGCAGCGGCGGCTCGCGCAGGGGACGCGCAGACCGGGACGGTGCTCGTCGGCGCCGGGGTGCTCGTCAGCCCGCGCATCAGGCGGACCGCGTCGGCGTAGGCCGTGGCGGAGGGCTTGGCCGTGGCGTTGGCGTTCTCGATGCCGAACCACTGCTCGCTGTCGCTGCTGCTCTGCTCGGGGCCGAGCCACGCGTAGGGAGCGACGCTGTCGATGCCGCAGTCCGAGCGCGGGAGCGTGGTGGCCAGCGTCGAGAGGTTCGCCGCGCGCTGGGCCTCGGAGGTGTTGGTGGTGCTCCAGCCGATCTCGGTGATCTCCAGAGGCACGCCGGCCCCGGCGATCGAGTCGAGCGAGTGCCGGAAGGCGGAGATCGCGGCGTAGACGCCGGGGACGTCGGGGGCGTAGGGATGGAAGCCGACCGCGTCGATGTTGCCGCGCAGGTCCGGGCGGGCGGCGAGCATCTGGCGCAGGAAGTCGGCGGCGGGCGTGGCGCCGTTCGCCGTCGCTGCCAGGCCGCCCACGACCACCTGGGCGCTGTTGTCGACACCGTGGATGGCCGTCCGACCCGCCGCGTAGAGGTCGGCGTAGGAGCCGGCGTCGCCCGGGTGCCAGTAGACGGTCGAGTTCTCCTCGTTCCAGATCTCGTAGGAGGTGACGGGCAGCGGAGCGACCTCGGGATGCTCGCTCCAGAAGCTGCCGCCGCGGCCGTAGCGCTTGGCGAGGGCGGCGGCGAAGCCCGCGAAGTCCTGGTTGCTGGCCGGCGCGCCGGAGTAGTCGCCGGAGATCTTCGAGTCCCACGTGGGGCTGAATGACAGCAGCGGCGCCCAGCGCAGCCCGTGCTGGGCCAGCGCCAGCACCCGCTGGTCGACCTCGCTGAAGGAGTAGTTGTGAACGCCGTTGACCGGGGAGCTCGGCTCGAGGTCTGACCACCAGGCGCCCATCCGCACCGTCTGGATGCCGTCGGCGGACATCGCGCTGAGATGCGCGTCCCACTGCGACTGGGGCAGCCGGAAGACGTCGCCGGGGTTCATCCCGAAGGTGGAGTCGCCCGTGGCCGCCGAGGCCCCCGAGGCAAGCACGCCGCACAGCGCCACGATGGCGACGAGTGCGACGAGCAGTGTGTGGCGAAGCCTGAACACACAGCTGCCATCGCCTTGTCAGGCGCCCGGCGCGCACCGGAGGGGCCGAATCTGGACGAATGTCCATCCCCAAAACTGTGTGATTTCTGGACGGAAGTACTAGTCACTTCTGGGGATGGTGCGGTGTGGAGGCATCCGGTCCTCGCGCGCTGATGAACTACAGCCATGGATCCACTCCCGCGCGGCGTGCCCGGCGGAATCGGGCCGCCCATCCGTCTGCTGCGCGTGATCGCCCGCCTGAACATCGGCGGGCCGGCGATCCAGGCCATCACCTTGACCCGTCTGCTGGACGAATGTGGCTACGCGACCCATCTCGTCCGCGGCGTCGAAGGGGCAGACGAGGGAACCATGGACGACCTGGCCATTGCCCTCGGAGTGCATCCCACGCGGATCGCGACGATGCGCCGCGAGCCCGGCCCACAGGACCTCGGCGCGTTGCTGTCGCTGGTGCGCATCCTGCGGCGCGACCGCCCCCAGCTCGTGCACACCCATGCCGCCAAGGCGGGAACGCTCGGGCGCTTCGCCGCGCTGATCGCCTTCCCGCGACGCCGCCCTGTCCTGGTCCACACGTTTCACGGCCACTCGCTGTCGGGCTACTTCTCGTCGCGGACCGCGAACGTCTACCGCCGGATCGAGCGCTGGCTGGCGCGGCGGACCGACGTGCTGGTGGCGGTCTCTCCCGAGGTGCGGGACGACCTGGTGGGGCTGGGGGT
>JAWVFY010000451.1:0-6382 GCA_033855575.1 Solirubrobacteraceae bacterium | reverse complement strand
GGCGCATCGCCGGGACCGCCGACTTCGACGGCAACAGTGCCGATGGCCCCGCCACCACCGATCAGGACGGGCACGGCACCCACGTCGCATCGCTGGCATGCGCGACCGCGAACAACGGAATCGGCATCGCCGGCGCGGGCTATGACTGCTCGCTGCTGATCGTCAAGTCCGACCTGACGGACTCCAGCGTGGCCCAGTCGATCGTCACCGCCACCGACCGCGGCGCCGAGGCGATCAACATGTCCTTCGGGCAGGACGGCCGCACCGCGGCCGCCGCTCCCCAGGCCGAGAAGCGCGCGATCGACTACGCCTTCGCCCACAACGTCGTGATGGTCGGCGCCGCCTCCGATCAGGCCGTCGAGGAGCAGGGCGATCCCGCCAACGTGCTGCAGCCGGCCGGGACGGGCGCGACGCTCGGCTCGGGCAAGGGCCTCTCGGTGACCGCCGCCGACTTCGACGACAAGCGCGCGAGCTTCGCCGGCTACGGCAGCGAGATCTCGCTGGCGGCCTACGGCACGTTCCGCTACGGGTCGCTCACGCCCAACGGGCCGCCCGGGCTGCTCGGCGCCTTCCCGGCCAACGCGACCGACAGCGAGACGGGCTTCCCGCCGTGCAACTGCCGGACGACGTTCCAGGGCGACAGCCGCTACGCCTACCTCGAGGGCACGTCGATGGCCGCGCCGATGGTCACGGCGGTGGCAGCGCTCGTCCGCCACGTCAACCCCTCGCTGACCGCGACCGACGTGATCCGGATCCTCGAGCAGACCGCCACGCGGCCGGCGGGGACGGGCTGGACCAAGGACCTGGGCTGGGGGATCCTCAACGGCGGCGCGGCCCTGGCCGCCGCGCGCGGGCTCGACCGCACGCCGCCGGTGTCGCTTCTCGTGGCGCCCCGGCGCGCGAAGCGCGGCGCACGGGTCTTGCTGCACTGGTCCGGGCACGACCCGGCGCTCCCCGGACTGACCGCCTCGGGGATCGCCCGCTACGAGGTCTGGCGCACCATCGGCGGCCATGCGGCCAAGCGCATCGCGGTGACCACGGGCATCCGGCTGCACGTGCGGGTGCGGACGACCGGGCTCTACGGGTTCTTCACGATCGCGATCGACCGTGCGGGCAACCGCGAGGTGCGCCCCTCCCAGCCCGACGCGCACACGCGCGTCGTCAAGCCATAGCGGGGGTGCGCGCGGCGGCCAGGTCGACCAGCTCGGCCAGCGCCGTGCGCAGCCCCGCGCCGACGCTCTCGAGGTCTCCCATGGCGTCGTAGTCACCGAGCAGCCCGAAGTTCAGGCCGCCGTTGTAGGACATGATCGCGATGGCCAGAGCGTGGCCCCGGGGCAAGAAGGCGACCGGGAACACGTCGAGCATCTCCCGGCCGCGCACGTAGAGCGGGAACTGCGGGCCCGGGACGTTGGTGACGATCAGGTTGAACAGGCGGGTCGAGAAGTTGATCCGGGCGGCCTGGGCGAGGATCGTCGGCGGCGCGAAGCTCTGGACGCCGGCGAGCACCTCGGCACCGACCGCCTGCTTGGACTCCTTCAGGCCGTCCATGCCCTCGCGCACCACCTCGAGCCGGGCGACGGGATCCTCGATGTAGACCGGCAGCGGCCCGCGCATCGCGGCGATCCGGTTGCCGAGCTGGTTGCGCTCATGCTCGGTGCGAACGGAGACCGGCACGAGGGCCCGCATCTCGAGTCCCTCCGTCCGGACGCCGCGGGTCCGCAGCCACTGGCGCAGCGCGCCGCTGACGACCGTCAGCACGACGTCGTTGACCGTGCCACCGAACGCGTCCTTGACCGCTTTGAAGTCGGCCAGACGGCAGCGCACGCCGACGAACCGCCGGTGCGGCCCGATCTCGACGTTCAGCGGTGTCTCGGGCGCCGGGTTCAGCCCGGCCCAGACGATCTCGCCGAGGCCCTCCGCGGCCTCGCGCGCCTGGGCCAGCGTCTCCTGGGGGCGGGTGAGCGCGCCGAGCGCGCCGGCCGCAAGCCCGAGGCTCTGGCGGGCCAGCCCGGCAACGCCGCCGACGACGAGCTCGGCCGCCGAGGGCTCGGGCGCAGGCGTCCACGGCTCCAGGCCGCAGGTCTCCTCACCGAGGTCGGCGGGTACGGGGCTGAGGTCGAACATCACGGTGGCCAGGTCCACGCCGCTGACGCCGTCGATCAGCGCGTGATGGGTCTTGGAGATCATCGCGACGCCGCCTTCGGCGAGCCCCTCGACCAGCCACACCTCCCACAGCGGCTTCGTGCGATCGAGCTGCTGGGACATGATCCGCGCGGTCAGCCGCATGAGCTGCGACTCCGAGCCGGGCTGGGGCAGCGCGGTCTGGCGTACGTGGTACTCGAGGTTGAAGTCGGGATCGTCGATCCACAGCGGCCGGCCACCGGGGTGCTCGGCGAGCTTCTGGCGGTAGCGCGGGACCAGGTGCAGCCGGGCGCGCAGCCCGTCGAGGAACTCCTCGAACGGGGGCGGTGGCCCCTCGATGATCACCACCGCGCCGACGTGCATGTGCGACGTCGGCGTCTCGTTGGCCAGGAACGAGGCATCGACCGCAGACAGTCTCTCCAGGTGCTGCTGCGCCATGCCCGTCACCTTAACTCCTGCAGCGTCTTGGCGAACCTCCCAGCCAGCCACTGGCGCCCGCCCAGCGCGAGCAGCGCCCGATCCAGCGGGCCAGTGCGGTCGATGTCGGCGCGCAGCGTCACCAGCGTGCGGCGGCCGGACGGCTCGAGCTCCCAGCAGATCGCCGCCCGCGTCGCTCCCGACCACGCCTCACCGGCCACCAGCCCCGGGGGCTCGAGCCGCGTCAGCTCGGTGATCACCGTACGCCGCAGCCCGCCCGGCCCGCGAACCTGGACGACGCCGCCGTCCTGGCGCAGCTCGAGCGGATGCACCCAGCGACCCGCGAGCTGCCAGTGCCCGCGCAGATCGGCCAGCAGGGCGTAGAGCTCTTCCCGGGGCCGCGGGACGAGCCGCCGGGCGAGGACGGGGCGCACCCCCCGGACGCTACCGGCCGGATCGCGTCTACCCGGAGGAGTGGCCGACGCCGGTGAGGAACTCGCGCACGCGGGAGGGGCCGCCGGTCGACGGATCCAGCGGCGGCGTCGGCGCCCCCGCGCGCTCGCGCATGCCGTCGATGAGCTCGAGCAGCGCGTCTGCGGCGCTGTGTGCCGGCCGCCAGCCCAGCTCGGTGCGGGCGCGGGTGATGTCCATCAGCGGGACGCCGAGGCCCATGTCGACCCAGCCCGGCTCGGTGGGCTGGAGGCGCAGCCGCCAGCTCAGTGCCGCCGCACGGCGCAATGCGACATCGGGCACCGGCACCGGCCGGGCGCCGAGGATCCGCCCGAGCGTCGGCGGGTCGAGCACGGGCTCGGCCGCGATGTTGAACGCGCCGCGCGCGTCGTCGTCGATCAACGCGAGTCGGTAGGCCTGCGCCACGTCGTCGCGGTGGACGGCCTGGAAGACCAGCCGGTCGTGAGCGGGCACGACCGGGATCCAGCGCGGTCGCAGCAGGAACGAGGGCAGCAGCGGGCCGGTGAACATCCGCCGGATGCCCGAGGCCGCGTCGCGGCCGAAGATCAGGCCGGGGCGCAGCCGGATGACCCGGACCTCGGGATGGCTGGACTCGAAGCCGTCGAGGATCGCCTCGACCGCCGCCTTGTGGCGCGAGTAGAACGAGCTGGGGATCCCGGTCACTGGCCAGGATTCGTCGACCGCCCGGTCCTTGGGGCCCGCGGCGTAGGCGCCCACCGAGGAGGCGTAGACGATCCGCGGCACGGCCGCCCGCACGGCGGCCTCGAAGACCCGCCGGCTGCCGTCGATGTTGGTCGCGCGGGTCACCGACTCGTCGCGCGATGGCTGGATCAGCCACGCCAGGTGGATCACCGCGTCGGTCCCCTGCATGACCGGCGCGAGGTCGCTGCGGCTGACGTCGGCCTGCACCCAGCGGACCTTCGGGAGCTCCAGCTGCGGGCGCCGCCGGGCAACGCCGACGATGTCGGTCACGGCACGGTCGGCGCTGAGCAGGCGCAGCAGCGCGGTGCCCACGTTGCCGGTCGCCCCGGTGACGGTCACGCGCATGGTCTGCGGATGCCCGATGATGGGGTCAGGCAATCGACGAAAGGCACGCGGCATGTCCTGGGACTTCTCGACCGATCCGGAGTACGCGGCGCAGCTGGACTGGGCCGATGCGTTCGTCCGCGAGCACCTGTGGCCCATCGAGGCGCTGTTCCTCGACGGCCAGCTCGACATGGCCCAGCTCGACCGGGCGATCGATCCGCTCAAGGACGAGGTCCGCGAGCGTGGCCTGTGGGCGACCCACCTGCCGGCCGAGCTCGGCGGCCAGGGCCACGGCCAGGTCAAGCTCGGCCTGCTGCACGAGATCCTCGGGACGTGCGTGATCGCGCCGCTGGCCTTCGGCAACTCCGCGCCGGATTCGGGCAACTCGGAGATCCTGGCCATGGCCGGCACGCCGGAGCAGAAGGAGCGCTGGCTCGAGCCGCTGCTGGCCGGCGACATCCGGTCGGCGTTCTCGATGACCGAGCCGCACACCGCGGGCTCGGACCCCACGCTGCTCCAGACCCAGGCCGTGCGCGACGGCGACTCCTACGTCATCACCGGCCGCAAGTGGTTCTCCTCCAACGCGACGATCGCCGACTTCCTGATCGTCATGGCGGTCACCGACCCGGATGCCCGGCCGCACCAGCGCGCGTCGATGATCATCGTGCCGGTCGACACGCCCGGCGTGAACATCCTGCGCGACGTGCCGACGATGGAGCACCCCGGCGGCCATCAGGAGGCCGCCTACGGCGGGCACGCGGAGATCGTCTACGAGAACGCCCGCGTGCCGGCCGCCAACCTGCTGGGCGGCGAGGGCGAGGGCTTCCTGCTCAGCCAGCACCGCCTCGTCCCCGGCCGCATCCACCACTGCATGCGCTGGCTCGGCCAGTCGCGCCGGGCGTTCGACATGCTCTGCGAGCGGGCGCTGTCGCGCGAGGCCCACGGGGGCCCGCTGGCCGACAAGCAGTCCGTGCAGAACTGGATCGCCGACTCGGCCGCCGAGATGCAGGCCGCGCGATTGATGACCCTGCGCGCCGCCTGGGTCATGGACACTCAGGGCGCCTCGGCCGCGCGCACGGACGTCGCGCTGATCAAGTTCTACGGGGCCAAGGTCCTGCACGACGTCATCGACCGGGCGATCCAGGTCCACGGCGCGCTGGGCTACTCCGGCGACATGCCGCTCGAGCGGATGTACCGCTTCGCGCGCTCGGCGCGGATCTACGACGGGCCCGACGAGGTCCACCGCCAGTCGGTGGCGCGGCGGATCCTGCGGGGTTACGAGCCCCATGAGGTGCCGAGCGACCACGTCCCGACGCGGCTGGCCGGGGCGCGCGAGCGCTTCGCCCACCTGCTCGAGACGGTGACGTCCAACGACTGACGCCGTGCGCCGGCTCCTCGTGGTCCTGGGCGTGGCGGCGGTGGCCGCGGGCGGCGTGCTGCTCGCCCTGGCCAGCTCGGGCGCCGCGCCGGTGCGGGCCAACCGGTTCGACGCCCCGGCGGCGATGAAGCTGATCCGGTTGCAGGTGAGCTTCGGCCAGCGGCCGGCGGGGTCGCCCCAGTTGCGCGCGCTGGCGGTCCGGCTGCGCCCGCTGCTGCCCCACGGGCGGTTTGCCGCGATCCCTGGTGAACCCGATCTGCGCAACATCGTCGGCTATATCGGACCCGCCCACCCCCGCTCCCCGGCCATCGTCCTGGGCGCGCACTACGACACGCTGGCCTCGCCCAAGGGCTTCGTCGGCGCGAACAACGGCGCGGCGGGCACGGCGATCGTCATCGAGGTCGCCCGCGCGCTGGCCCGGATGCACCGCCCGCCCGGTGCGCCCGCCGTGCGCTTCGTGCTCTTCGACGGCGAGGAGCCCGCCCAGGGCCTGCCCGAGCAGCAGACCGACTTCTACGACGCGGGGCTGCGCGGGTCGCGCGCCGACGCGGCCGCTCACGCGGCGGCCACCCGCGCGATGCTGCTGCTCGACTACGTCGCCAACAAGGGCCTGCGGCTGCCGCGCGAGGCCAGCTCGAACACGGCGCTGTGGGCGAAGGTGCGGGCGGCGGCCCGGCGCGTCGGCGCCGGTGCCGTGTTCCCCGACCGGGTCGGCCCCGACATCATCGACGACCACACGCCGTTCGAGCGCGCGGGCGTCCCGGCCGTGGACTTCATCGACTGGAGCTACGACGGCCACTCGCTCTCCGACGGGCTGGATCGCCTCTCGCCGGCCGCCGCCGACGCGGTCGGCGAGACGGTCGTCGAGCTGCTGCGGACCTGGCGCTAAGCACCCCGTTTCGTCGAGTGGACACTTGAGGCCGCTATGCGGCCCCAAGTGTCCACTCG
>JAWVFY010000450.1:0-4944 GCA_033855575.1 Solirubrobacteraceae bacterium | reverse complement strand
GCTCGGCCGCTTCCTCAGCGAGGACCTGGAGGCGTTGCCGGACATCGACCTCGACTTCCCGCGCGACATCAGGGAGGTGCTGATCCCACGGGTGCACGCGCACTACGGGCGCGATCGCGCCGCGCTGGTGGCGGCGTTCCCCACCTTCCGGACGCGCGGCGTCATTCGCGAGATCGGCAAGGCGCTGGGTCTGCCGCCGGGCGAGATCGAGCGCGTGGCGCGCGGGTCCGACGCCTGGGGCGGCGCCTCGGTCGACAAGGACATCGCCATCGCCCTGGGGGAGGACCGCTACGCGGGCCGCTGGAAGTGGTTGGGCAAGCTGGCGATCGAGGCCTACGGACTGCCGCGCCACCTCTCCCAGCACTCCGGGGGGATGATCGTCTCCACCCAGCCCCTGGTCGACTGCTGCCCGGTCGTGCCCGCCGCGATGGAGGGGCGGCAGATGGTCATGTGGGACAAGGACTCCTGCTCGGACGCGCGCTTCCTGAAGATCGACCTCCTCGGGCTGGGAATGCTCTCGGCGGTCGAGCGCACGGTCGAGCTCATCGCGGCGCGGCGCGGCGAGCGGGTGGACCTCTCGCGCATCCCCTACGACGACAGGGCGACGTTCGACTCGATCAAGGCGGGCGAGACGACCGGCGTGTTCCAGATCGAGAGCCGGGCCCAGATGGGCTCGCTGCGGCGCACGCGCCCGGAGTCGCTCGAGGAGCTGACCATCCAGGTGGCGATCGTGCGACCGGGGCCGATCGTCGGCGGCGCGGTCAACCCCTACATCGAGCGCCTCCAGCGCAAGCGCATCGACCCGTCGTTCGAGGTGCCCTACGAGCACCCGTCGCTGGAGCCGGTCCTGCGCGAGACGCTCGGGACGATCATCTTCCAGGACCAGGTGATCGAGACCGCGAGGGCGTTCGCGGGCTTCGCGCCGGGCGCGGCCGAGGGCCTGCGGCGGGCGATGTCGCGCAAGCGCTCCGACGAGGCCATCCGTGCGTTCCACGACCGCTTCGTCGAGGGGGCGGTGACCCGGCACGCCGGCGTCGACGAGGCGCTGGCCGAGCGGGTGTGGACGATGGTCGTGGGCTTCTCGGGCTTCGGCTTCCCCAAGGCGCACGGGGCGGCCTTCGGGCTGCTGGCCTATCAGTCGGCGTGGCTGCGCGAGCACTACGGCCCGGAGTTCCTCTGCGCGCTGCTCGACGAGCAGCCCATGGGCTTCTACCCGCCCGATGCGCTGACCCACGAAGCACAGCGGCGCGGCATCCCGGTGCTGGCACCGGACGTGAACCTCAGCGGGGTGGGCTGCACCGTGGTGGACTGGTCGGGGGTGGCTTCGGATGCGGGTCCTGCGCTGGTGGCCGCGGGTCCTGCGCTGGTGGCCGCGGGTCCTGTCGCTTCGCAGGCCGGAGCGTGTACGCCTTGCGGCGCACCCACTCCGTCTCCGCTCGCGCCACCCGCGCAAGCACCGCCGGAGTCGACGGCGTCGATCACCGACGTGGCGACGACAGGACCCATGACCACCACCGAACGAGCCGAAGCACCGACCAGCGCCGTCCGGCTCGGGTTGGGATATGTCCTCGGCGTGCGGGCCGACGAGGTGACGGCGCTGGTGGCGGCCCGGGAGGCGGGTGGGCCGTTTCGGTCGCTGGAGGACCTCGCCTCGCGGGCCGGGGCAGGCCGGCCGGCGCTCGAGCAGCTCGCGTGGTCGGGGGCGTGTGACTCGCTGGTGGGTGCCGGCGTGCCGAAGGGCGCCGCTCGGCGCACCGCGCTGTGGCGGTTGGGCGTGGCGGCGCCGCCACGCGGGGCCGGGGGAGAGGGGACGCAGCTGGCGCTGGCGCTCGACCTCCCGGCGCCGCCTGCGCTGGCCCCGCTGGACCGCTGGGCGGCGATGCTGGCCGACTACGCGACGACGAGCGTCAGCACCGGCGACCATCCGCTCGGGCTGCTGCGCGCCGAGCTGCGGGGCGGCGGCGCGGCATCGAGCGGCGAGCTGCAGCGGCTCGCCCACGGAACGGCGGTGCGCATCGGCGGCCTGGTGGTGGCGCGCCAGCGGCCGGGGACGGCCAAGGGCGTGACCTTCCTGCTGCTCGAGGACGAGGAGGGGACCATCAACCTCATCATCCCGCCGCGGGTCTACGCGCGCGACCGGCTGGCCGTCCGCACCGAGCCGCTGGTCCTGGCGCATGGACGCCTCGAGCGCCACGCGTCGGCGGGCGGTGCGATCAACGTGGTGGTCGACAGGCTGGTGTCGCTGGCCTCGCCGGGCCGCGAGGAGGCGACGGTCACCGACCTTGGCCGGGATCCGGTGCCCGCCCCGGTGCCGGGCGAGACGCCGCTGGCGCCGACGGGGACCGGCGACTTCCGCGCCGTCGCGCCCGCGGTCATGAGCTTCGCGCAAGGGCGGCGGCGGTGAACCGCCGGCAGCGGCGAGCGATCGAGGCGCCACCACGCCTGGCCGGCCCGCCCGCTAGGGTTCCCGGCCGATGATCGCCGCCGCAGCCTTCGTCATCGGCTTCCTCGTCATCGGCCTCACGGTCGCGCTGGTCGCCATGCGCGGCGGGCCGCGCGGGGCCCGAGAAGCGATGCACACCCAGAGCGCCCGCGGGCGGACGAGCGCTGCGGGGATCATCGCTGCGGTCGCCGTGGTCTTCGGCATCGGGATCCCGGCTGCGGTGCTGGCCTCCAACACCGACAACAACAGGTCGGCGCAGGGCGGCGTGCACCTCACCGCCGCCCAGGCGACCGGCCGGCAGCTGTTCGCCGCCAACTGCGGCACGTGTCACACGCTGGCGGCGGCCCAGACGACCGGTCGCGTCGGCCCGAATCTCGACGACCTGCGGCCCCCGGCGGCGCTGGTCCTCAACGCCATCGCCACGGGTAGAGCCCGGGGCCGCGGGCAGATGCCGGCCCAGCTGCTGGTGGGTCAGGACGCCCGCGATGTCGCGTCGTTCATCGCCGCGGCGGCCGGACACTAGCCTCTGAGCAGGTATTTCTCGCAGTTTGCGGGGCTGCAAGATGCGTGGCAAGGTGCCATAACCTCGCACGGTTTGCAGGGATTTCGGGCGCTGCTACGATGGCGCCAGAACCGCTGAGTCTCCGGCCGAGGCCGGGGAGCGGGGGACCGAGGAACGCGGGCGAGTCGCCATTGGCGCAATGCACCGTTGTTCTGTGCGAGCCACAGGTTCGGGTTTTCTGCCTCCTTTGCCCATCCGTAGGCACGACGAAAGAGGACAACCGACTTCATGTCGCAGGCACAGGCCCGCTCCTGGTGGGCCGATGTAGAGCATCTCCGTGAGGCGGCCGAGCGCCGCCAGGCCGTCGAGGCCGAGCGCCGCGTGGTCGCCCAGCGCGCCGCCGAGCGCCGCGCCCGCGCCGGTGTCGCGCCGGCCGATGCCCAGACCGCCCGCGCCCGGGCCCGGGCCTCCGGCCGCGTCCGCGACCTCGCCGGCGTCGACGAGCTCAGCGCCCGCCGCGCCGTTCTCGCCGACGAGCGCACCCCGCGCCCGCGCCGCCCTGCGCCGATCTGGCTGGCCGACGACGCCTTCGCCGATCCGGTCGCCGCCGCGCGCGCCCGCGCCGCCGCGCCGCGCCGGACCGTCGAGATCCGCACCGACCTCTCCGTGCCCGCCCCGGCCCGTGTGCCGACGGCGCGTGTGCAGGAGCGCCCGGCGATGGTCGTCGCGCGCCGCCCCCGGCAGGGCACCGGCCTGGCTGCCTCGTTCGCTGCCCGCCCCGACCGCATCGCGTTCTGGGCCTTCGCCATGGGCCTGCTGCTGGCCATCGTCGCCGCCACCAGCGGCGGCCACGCCTAGCCGCCCCAGCTGGCCGCGGCCGCGCACGCGGCACGCTCGCGCAAGCTCAATCTGCGCTTCACACCAGGCTCACGCCGCCTTTAGGCCTGCAACGTAGAACTCGTCGTGCATCCGGCGGGGAAGAACGGCCTGCTGCGCTGCGTCTCTCCTCTCAGCACCACACCTTTTCGAGAAGGCACCCCATGAAGACGAAGATGAGCCGATTCCACATCCACGACGAGGAGAGCGCGCCCGAGGGCTCGCTTCCCGTCCTGCGCGGCGCGATGGGCGGCAGCGGTCAGCTGCCGAACTTCATCGGCGTGCTGGCGGGCTCGCCGGCGGCGCTGCGCGCCTACGTGCGCTTTCGCTCCGAGCTGCGCCACGGCACGCTGCCGCGCCGCACCCGCGAGCGCATCTCGCTGGCGGTCGCCGAGCACTACGGCTCGACGCCCGGCATCACGCTGCACCGGCGCATCGCCCGCCAGGAGGGGCTCGGCCTCGACGAGGTCCAGGCCGCCCGCGAATGGGACAGCGGCGACGTGGTCGAGCAGGTGCTGCTGCGCCTGCTGCACGCCTCGCTGACGGGGACGAGCCCGCTGCCGGCGCACCTCGTCGAGGAGGCGCGGGAGCTCGGCTGGACCGACGAGCAGATCCTCGAGGCGATCGCCTTCCTCTCGCTCGAGAGCTTCACGGCGATGGTCAACGCCGCGGGCGACGTTCCGGTCGACGGCTCCGTCGAGGAGTCGCGCACTCTGCGCGCCGCCTAGTACCGGCCGCTCTTGGCCATGTGTCGAAGCCGGTGCGTCCGGTTTCCGACACCGGGGCCAAAGCGAACCGGCGCCCGATGAGGCAAGCTGCGGGCAATGGCCGACCAGCCCCAGACCCCTGCCGACGTCAAGGCCCTCGTCGAGGAGCGCCAGATCCGGTTCATCCGCTTCTGGTTCACCGACATCCTCGGCCAGCTGAAGTCGTTCTCGATCAACGCCGCCGAGCTCGACGACGCGTTCGAGGGCGGCATGGGCTTCGACGGCTCCTCGATCACCGGCTTCAACGCCATCGAGGAGTCCGACATGGTCGCCATGCCCGATCCCAACACGTTCGCGGTGCTGCCGTGGCGGCCCGACGAGCAGGGCGTGGCGCGCATGTTCTGCGACGTACTCAC
>JAWVFY010000449.1:0-5376 GCA_033855575.1 Solirubrobacteraceae bacterium | reverse complement strand
CGGCGATCACCGACTTCACGACCGACCAGAACGCCAAGATCGCCCGCCGCGTGACCGGGACGTTCCAGGTGCCCTGCTACCTCGACCAGCAGGGCTGCCCGCCCGGCTCGAAGTTCCACCTCGATCCCAAGACCGGGCTGCCGACGCAGCTGCCCGGCAACGAGATGACGGCCGACTTCCGCTGCATCGTGCCGCGCTCGGCCAGCGCGGGCGCCCCCGCGCGGCTGTCGCTCTACGGCCACGGGCTGCTCGGCTCCGACAGCGAGGTCGAGGCCGGCAACGTCGAGGACATGGCCAACGAGCACGACATCGTCTTCTGCGCGACGAACTGGGCGGGCATGTCCTCCGAGGACGTGCCCAACGCGGTCAGCGTCCTGAAGGACACGTCGGGCATGCCCACGATCGCCGACCGGCTGCAGCAGGGGATGCTCAACTTCCTCTACCTCGGCCGCCTGATGATCCACAAGGACGGGCTGCCGGCCAACGCGGCGTTCGCCAACCTCATCGACCCGAGCAGCCTCTACTACG
Organism: Solirubrobacteraceae bacterium; assembly: GCA_033855575.1. Lineage (GTDB taxonomy): Bacteria > Actinomycetota > Thermoleophilia > Solirubrobacterales > Solirubrobacteraceae > BP-464. Next base: position 4,848 of record JAWVFY010000449.1, on the reverse strand, counting down.
ACGGCAACAGCCAGGGCGGGATCATGGGCGGCGCGCTGACGCCGTTCGCGCCGGACTTCACCCACGCGACGCTCGGCGTCCCGGCGATGAACTACAGCGTCCTGCTCCCGCGATCGGCCGACTGGACGAGCTACTCGCTGGTCTTCAACCCGGCCCACCCCAACCAGCTCGAGCGCCCGCTGGTGCTCGACCTGCTCCAGCTCATGTGGGACCGCGGCGAGGCCGACGGCTACGCCCAGCACATGACCACGCACCCTTACGCCGACACCCCGGCCCACCAGGTGCTGATGCAGCCCGCGGTCGGCGACTTCCAGGTCAGCACGTTCCAGGCCGAGGTCGAGGCGCGGACGATCGGCGCGTCGGCGCGTACGCCGGTGGCGGCGCTCGGCCGGCTGCCCGAGAAGACCCAGCTGTGGGGCATCCCGCGGATCAAGGCCTTCCCGTTCAGCGGGTCGGCGATCGTCTTGTGGGATTCCGGCCCCGGGCACAACGGCGTCGCTCCGCTGACCAACGTGCCGTCGTCGGTGGGAACCGACCCCCACGAGAACCCGCGGTCGACGCCGGCTGCGCGCGATCAGAAGTCGGCGTTCCTGATGCCCGGCGGCAAGGTGATCGAGGTCTGCGGCACCGGTCCGTGCCAGACGGCGGCTTATACCCCGTAGCCGCGCCGCGCAGATGAGCAGCAAGGCGAGCCGGCTGGCGGCCATCGCGCAGGAGATCCGCACGCACCGGCCGTGTGGCTTCGAATGCTGCGAGGCGGCGACCAACCTCGTGCCGGGCGAGGGCAACCCCGACGCGGCGGTGCTGATCGTCGGCGAGGCCCCGGGCGCCGGCGAGGACGCGGCGGGGCGGCCGTTCGTCGGCGCGGCCGGCCGGTCGCTCGACGGGCTGCTGACCGACGCGGGCCTGGCACGCGAGGACGTGTTCATCACCAACGTCGTCAAGGGCCGGCCGCCGGGCAACCGCGATCCGCGAGCCGACGAGGTCGCGCATTCGTGGCCGTGGCTGGAGCGGGAGATCGCGGTCGTCGAGCCCGCGCTGGTGGTGCCGCTGGGGCGCCACGCCCTGCGCCGCTTCGCCCCCGAGCTCAAGATCGGCGAGGTCCACGGGACCGCCGTGCAGGCCGGCGGCCGGCCGCTGTTCCCGCTCTATCACCCGGCGGCTGCCCTCCACAACCGGAGCCTGCAGGCGACGTTGCAGGAGGACGCGCGCCGCCTCGGCGCGCACGTTCGCGCGACACTTCACTGATGCCCGCGTCCCTCCCGGCCGTGCTCGGCCGGCTCGCGTATCGCGTCGCCTACCTCGGGCTCCGCATCTGGTCGGCCGTCGTCCGGCCCCACACGCGCGGGGTCAAGTGCCTGGTCGTCGACGGGTCCTCCGTGCTGCTCGTCCGTCACTCCTATGGGCCGGCCACGTGGGACCTCCCCGGGGGGTTCTGCCGGCGCCACGAGCCGTTCGAGGCCGCCGCGCGCCGCGAGCTCGACGAGGAGCTCGGCCTGCCCGGCGAGGCCCGCATCACCGACCTCGGCGAGCTGCGCCGGCGCATGCAGGGCCGCCATGAGACGCTGCACGGGTTCCGCGTGGAGGGGGGCGGCCGCGGGGTGGCGGGACAGAGCATCGAGCTGGTCCGGCTGGGGTGGTTCGAGCGGCAGGAGCTGCCCGCCGACCGGGCGCCGATCGTCGACGAGATCGTCCGGCTCGACAGGGCGTTTGGTAGTGCGCCGGCCGGGTAGCTGAACTCACGACATGGCCGCGCCCGTTCAGCCCCTCGCCACCCGCGACGTCGCCGGCACGAGGATGCTCGGCGAGACGACCGTCGTCGTCTCCGCGGGACCGTGGTTCTCGGCCGTGACCAGCGCGAAGTTCGCCGACCTGGCCGCGGAGGCACACGACCACGGCGCCGAGGAGATGGTCCTCGATCTGACCGGCGTCCGGGCGCTCGACACGGCCGGTTCCGCCACGCTCGGCGCGCTCGCCGAGCAGCTCGACCACGCCGGCTGCGAGCTCGCGATCGCCGCCACCCACCCGGGGCTCGTCGAGTGGCTGACCACCGTCGGGCTGGAGATCGACCTCCCCGTCTACGAGACGGTCGAGGACGCGCTGGCCGACCTGCTGCGCCGGCCGATCTGAACGCCCTCAGCCCACCAGCGGCACGAAGCGCACCTCCTCGTGCGCCGTCTGCTCGAACGAGCCGTCGACGCCGCGGGTGACGCGCACCAGCCGCTCAACGCCGGCCCTTCGCAGCGGGGCCACCAGTCGGCCGCCTGGGGCGAGCTGCGCGAGCAGTGGCGCCGGCAGCCGGTCCTGCGCGGTGGCGGCGACGCAGATGGCGTCGTAGGGCGCACGCGGCGGGTAACCGAGGCGTCCGTCGCCCACGACGAGCTCGACGCCCGGCAGGCGAGGCGTCGCGGCCGCTGACAGCTCGGGCAGCAGCTCGATGCTCACCACCTCGGCGCCCAGCGCGGCGAGGACGGCGGCGTGATAGCCCGAGCCGGTCCCGACGTCCAGGACGCGGTCACCGGGGCGGACGGCCAGCAGCTCGCACATCCGGGCAACGACCAGGGGCTGGGAGATCGTCTGGCCGCCGGCGATGGCCAGCGCGCGGTTGGCCCAGGCGCGGGACCGGTCGCCGGGCGCGACGAACTCCTCGCGCGGCACGCTGGCCACCGCGGCCAGGACGCGCTCGTCGGAGACGTCGCGTCGCAGCTCGGCCAGCAGCGCCTCGCGGCTCACGAGCCGGTCAGCGCGTACCGGGTGAACAGCCAGCCGCCGGACTCCAGCACCTCGACCAGCCGGCCGGACACGGGTGGCGCCAGCGCCCCGCCCTGGACCAGGGTCAGCGGGTCGGGCCCGCCGGTCAGGACGGGGGAGAGCACGAGATGCAGCTCGTCGACCAGCCCGGCGGGCAGCAGCTCGGCGTTGAGGTGCGGGCCGCCCTCGCAGATGACCGCCCGCACGCCGTGGTCGCGGCGCAGCATGGTGAGCGCCTCGCGGAGGTCGGCGGTGCGCAGGTAGTCGACCTGCGCGGCGCACGGCGCCAGCTCCCCGGCCGAGCCGGTGACCACCAGGACCCGGTTGCCGGGCGCGCGCAGCAGGCCGAGCTGCGGCGAGAGGTCGAGGCTGTTGGACACCACCACCGCGAGCTGGTCCATCGGCCCGTAGCTCTCCGCGCGCACGGTCCCGGCGCCGACCAGTACGGCGTCGGCGGCGCCGCGCAGCGCGTGGAAGAGGTCGTGGTCGGCCCGGTTGCCCAGCGGCCCCGCCCGGCCGGCGATGGTGATCCGGCCGTCGAGGCTGGCGATCATGTTCAGCGCCACCGCGGGGCGGTGTGCCGGCGCGCGGGCGCGCAGATCCAGCGCGCCGGCCACCTCGGCCGCCGTTGCCGGTGCGCCCGCGGGCAGCAGCCGCTGGAAGACGACGGGCTCGGTCATGCGTCGTGCCCGGGGTCGATGTCCATCGCCTCGCGCAACCGCAGCTGGCCGGCACCGGTGAAGTGCGCGGTGACCGGCTCGAGCAGGAAGCCCACGTGGTCGCCCAGGACGCTGCGCTCCAGGACGCGGCCGGCAAACCAGTCGGGGCACGCGTCGAGGATCGGCAGGCCGTGGGCGCCCTCGTGCCACGCGCAGCGCTCGAACTTGTCGATGTCGTCGCCGGTCTCGCCGCCGAACAGCTCGGCCAGCTCGCGGGCCGCGGGCGGCACGAGGTGCACCGCAAGGTGCTCGGCGCCCCGTGCGGCGACGCGATAGGTCCGGTTCTTGTCCGACAGGCAGGCCAGGAAGCGCCGCGGGTCGATGCTGACCTGGCCCCCGAAGCCGATCAGGCAGCCGGCGCGAGTCATTCCGTGTTGGACCGTGACGACGAACACCGGCGAGTCGAGCGTCCCGACGAGCCGATCGTAGGCGTCGAGCGAGCCCATGGCCCGCAACGTACTCGACCGCCGTCCGCGTTTGCCCGCCCGCCGCCCCGGGAATCGGACCGAGGTACGCGCGGCCCCATACCCCCCGTGGCCGCGTCGTTGAGCGAGCGGCCCGGAGCTTCCGGGCCGCTCGCCGTTTTACGCAAGTAGGGTCCGAGCGATGCGGCTCGCGACCTTCACCATCGCCGGCGACGACGCCCCCCGGGCAGGGGAGGTGCGCGGCGACCAGGTCGTCGCCTTCGTCAGCGGCACCGTGCTCGACCGGCTGGCCAGCGGCGACCGCACCCCCGCCGACGGCGAGGCCCACGCACTGGCCGACGTCCGGCTGCTGGCGCCGGTGCCGCGCCCGCGGGCGATCTTCGGCATCGGCCTGAACTACGCCGACCACGCGGCCGAGACCGGGCGCGAACAGCCCCAGGCGCCGATCGTCTTCATGAAGCTGCCGAGCTCGTCGGCGGCCCCCAACGACGAGCTGCACGTGCCGGCGGTCATCCGCCGACTCGACTACGAGGGCGAGCTGGCGGCGGTCATGGGCGCCGGCGGCGCGGTCGCGGGCTACGCGGTCGCCGACGACGTCAGCGCCCGTGATCTCCAGGGCCGCGAGCAGCAGTGGACGCGGGCCAAGGGCTTTGACGCCTCGTGTCCGTGGGGCCCGTGGATCACCACCGCCGACGAGCTCGGCGGCGCGGACGAGACGCCGATCCTGTCCGTCCGCACGTGGGTCAACGGCGACCAGCGCCAGGACGGCACGACGCGCGACCTGATCTTCGACGTGCAACAGGTCGTGGCGTTCATCGCCGAGACGTGCACGTTCGAGCCGGGCGACCTGATCCTCACCGGCACGCCGGCCGGCGTGGGCATGGCGATGGACCCCGCGCGCTTCCTCGAGCCGGGCGACGTCGTGCGGCTCGAGATCGAGGGGCTCGGCGCGA
>JAWVFY010000448.1:0-2747 GCA_033855575.1 Solirubrobacteraceae bacterium | reverse complement strand
GCTCCGGCCGCCGAGGTCGAGGCTCCGGCTGCCGAGGTCGAGGCTCCGGCTGCCGAGGTCGAGGCTCCGGCTGCCGAGGTCGAGGCTCCGGCTGCCGAGGAGGCCCCTGAGCCCGAGGTCGAGGAGGCCCCGGCCGCCGCGGCGGAGGCTCCCGCCGAGGAGGCGGGCGAGCCCGCGCCCGTGCTGACCAAGAAGGAGCAGCGAACCGCCGCGCGCCACGCCGTGACGTCCAAGCGCCCGTCGCGCACCCCCGAGGAGCGCAACGCCGAGCGCCTCGCCGAGCGCACCCGCAAGGCCGCGGCGCGCCGCCGTCGCCGCGAGAAGGCCAAGACGGCCCGCGCGGGCGCCGAGCGCGGCCCGGCCAAGACCGCGTCGACCGCCGAGCACGGCCCCGGCCGCCCGAAGGTCCGCCAGGGTCTCGTCGTCTCCGACAAGGCCGACAAGACCATCACCGTCCGTGTCGACAGCGCGCGCCGGCACCGGCGCTACGAGAAGGTCGTGCGCTCGTCGAGCACGCTGCACGCCCACGACGAGGCCAACGACGCCAACGAGGGCGACCTCGTGCAGATCATGGAGTCGCGGCCGCTCAGCCGCCTCAAGCGCTGGCGGCTGGTCGAGGTCCTGGAGCGTGCCAAGTGATCCAGAACGAGTCACGCCTGCGTGTCGCCGACAACACGGGCGCCCGCGAGATCCTCTGCATCCGCGTCAAGGGCGGCCACAAGCGCCGCTACGCCCACGTCGGCGACATCATCACCGCGACGGTCAAGCAGGCCAACCCACAGGGGTCGGTCAAGAAGGGCGAGGTCGTCACGGCGGTCATCGTGCGCACGAAGAAGCCGTTCGGGCGCGACGACGGCACCTACATCGCCTTCGACGAGAACGCGGCCGTGATCATCGACGCCCAGAACAACCCACGCGGCACCCGCATCTTCGGGCCCGTGGCGCGCGAGCTGCGCGAACGCAACTTCATGAAGATCGTCTCCCTGGCGCCGGAGGTACTCTGATGGCCGCCAAGATCCGGCGTGAGGACGAGGTCATCGTGATCTCCGGGAAGGACAAGGGCAAGACCGGCAGGGTCATGCGTGTCGACCCGGGCAAGGACCGCGTCTACGTCGAAGGGCTCAACATCATCAAGCGCCACACGCGGCCCAGCCAGGCGCCGGGTGGCAACCAGGCCGGCGGCGTCATCGAGCGCGAGGGCCCGATCCACATCTCCAACGTCATGCTCATCGATCCCAAGGACAAGAAGCGCACCCGCGTCGGCATCAGCCGCGAGAACGGCGAGCGCTCGCGCGTGTCCCGGCGGACCGGGCAGAAGCTCGACTGACCCATGGCCCGCCTCAAGACGACATACAACGACGAGATCCGCCCGGCGCTGAAGGAGCGCTTCGGCTACTCCTCGGTCATGCAGGTCCCGAAGATCGAGAAGATCACGCTGAACATGGGCGTGGGCGAGGCCAAGCAGGACTCGAAGATGCTCGACGCCGCCACCGAGCAGCTGGCGACCATCGCTGGCCAGAAGCCCAACGTTCGCCGTGCCCGCAAGTCGATCGCCAACTTCAAGCTGCGCGACGGCATGCCGGTCGGCCTGTCGGTGACGCTGCGCCACGAGCGCGCGTATGAGTTCCTCGACCGCCTGCTGAGCGTCGCGATCCCGCGGATCCGCGACTTCCGCGGTCTGCGGTCGACCTCGTTCGACGGGCGTGGGAACTACACGCTCGGCGTCCGCGAGCAGATCATCTTCCCGGAGATCGACTACGACGCGGTCGACCAGGTGCGCGGCCTCGACGTGACGATCACCACCACCGCCAAGACCGACGCGGAGGCCTTCGCCCTGCTGCAGGCCTTCGGCATGCCGTTCACCCGCGACGGTCGCGGGCCGGGCGAGGACGCTGCGCCCACGCCTGGGTCCGAGGCGGAGGCGAAGGCGGCCGCCGCTGGCGAGGCCGCGCCGGTCGTCGACGAGGTCCAGGCGGAGGAGCCCTCCACCGCCGAGGCCCCCACATCCCAAGACACTTCCGAGGAGGCCTGACGTGGCCAAGACGTCACAGCGCGTGCGTCAGGCACGCGGCAGCAAGTTCAAGACCCGCGAGTACACCCGCTGCCGCAAGTGCGGCCGGCCCCGTGCCGTCTACCGCAAGTTCGGCCTGTGCCGGATCTGCCTGCGCGACCTCGCCCACAACGGCTACATCCCCGGCATGACGAAGAGCAGCTGGTAGCGCATGTCGATGACCGACCCGATCGCCGACTTCCTTACGCGGATCCGCAACGGGATCCAGGCCGCCCACGAGACGGTCGACATCCCCGCGTCCAAGCTCAAGGTCGAGCTGGCCCGGATCCTGCGCGAGCAGGGCTACATCAACGCCTACGAGGTCCACGCGCCCGACGCCAGCCATCCGGGCGAGATCCTGCGCGTGTCGCTGAAGTACACCGAGGACCGCCGGCCGGCCATCCAGGGCCTGCGCCGCGTCTCACGGCCCGGCCAGCGCCACTACGCGCCCTCGACCGGGATCCGCAAGGTCCAGGGCGGCATGGGCACCTCGATCGTCTCCACGTCACGCGGCGTCCTGACCGGCCACGAGGCCCGTCAGCAGGGCGTCGGCGGCGAGGTCGTGGCGGAGGTCTGGTAGGCAAGCGTGTCCCTCCTTCGACCACCGCACGCGCGGATGCCGCGCATGAACTTCGCCGGACCTTCGTCCTCGGCCTCGCCTGTGCCCCGGCACAGGCTTCGCCCTGCGTCCTCGGCC
>JAWVFY010000447.1:0-2698 GCA_033855575.1 Solirubrobacteraceae bacterium | reverse complement strand
CAAGTCGGCCGGCCAACTCCCGCAGAACGGGATGCTCGGGCAACGGGAGGGCGTCCACCACGCCACTCTATGCTCAGCCTTCGATCACGTTGTGCACCCTGGCAACCATCGGCTCGCCCGGATCGACGCCGAGTCCGGTCATGATCGGGACGAGGGTCACCCCGAACGCATCGAATGCCGCCTGAGACTCCCAGATGTCGAAGACCTGGATCTCGCCGTTCGTCTCGAGCGCGACGTGATACGAGCGTCCTTCGGGCGCTCCCGCGCCCGCTGCATCGAGCTGAGCGATCGCTTCGTCGTACTTGTCCTGGGTGAACCCGCCGGGTGTGAAGTAGAACCCAAGTGCCATTCGATCCCAATCCTCTCCGCGCATGCCGCGCGGTCGCTTGCCAGAGACGCGGGGCGACAGTACTCGCGTGACGGGCAGATGTCATCCGCCCTGCGCTCAGACCGTGCGCAACGCCACCGTAGGAGGCAGCCGAGACGCTCGGACGGCCGGCAGCAGGCCGGCGAACGCGCCGATCAGGATGGCCGAGGCGATGCCGCCCGTCCACGCCTCGGCGGGGATCACGACCGCCCAGCTCTTCGAGCTGGCGTACACGGCCGTTGCCGCGGCCCCGGCCAGGACGCCGACGACGCCGCCGATGAGCGCGAGCAGGATCGACTCGGCGAGGAACTGCGTGCGGATCTGGGACTTCGTCGCGCCGAGGGCGCGGCGCAGGCCGATCTCCGAGCGGCGTTCGAGCACCGAGATGATCATGATGTTGGCGACGCCGACGGCACCCACGATCAGGGCCACGACGCCGAGGCCGAGGAAGAGGCTGTCGAACGCCCCGGCCGTGGCAGCCCGGGCGGTGAGCACGTCGGAGGGCTGGCTGACGTCGACCTCGTCGGGGGTCTGGGGGTTGGCGGTCGGCGCGAGCAGCGACTGCACCTCGGCGACCTGGGCGGTGTCCGCGCGCACGTAGATCGAGCTCGGCGGGCCGGCTTTCCGCTCGCCCTGGACCAGGCTGATGTAGCCGAGGTATCGCTGGGCGGCCGGGTAGCCGATCAGGGCGCTGGTGTCGATGTCGGGCTCCAGCGGCGAGGATTCCAGGACGCCTGCGACGTTGAACCACTGGCCTCCCAGCCAGATCCGTTGGTCCGGAAAGGTCCGGTCGATGCCCAGCCGTTGTGCGGCGACCGAACCGAGCACGGCGACCGGCTCGCGCGCGGTCCCCGGGTTCAGCCAGGCGCCGCGCCCAAGGCTGGTGTTGAGCACGGCGAGCAGGTTCAGGCTGGCGGCGCGCACCTGCAGGCCGCCGGTGTTGGTTGCCGGGATCAGTCGGCTCCGATAGACGCTCTCGCCCTTGATCAGCGCGGTGTGCGCCAGCCGTTGGACGTGGTCGAGGTGCATGATCCGCGCCGGGGCTTCGAGGGGCAGCTTCGACGGCTGTCCGGTCACGCTCTGGCCGGCCTCGAGCGTCAGCATGTTCGTGCCGAGCCGGTCGATCTCGGCGAGCAGCCCGGCTTGTGATGACGACGACAGGCCGAGGACCGCCACGATCGCCGCTGTGCCGATCGCGATCCCGAGCGCGGACAGGGCGGCACGCAGCGGCCGGGCGCGCAGCCCGACACTCGCCACCCGCAGTCCGTCCTTCAGCCGCAACCGTTCGCCCTCGATTCTCATGTGTCGGTGACCACCTGGCCATCGAGCATCCGGACCTGGCGAGGCAGCTGGTCGGCCAGGCCCGCGTCGTGGGTGATCATGAGGATCGTGGCGCCGGCGGCGTTGAGCTCGCGGATGAGCGCCATGATCGACGCGCCGTTGGTGCTGTCGAGGTTGCCGGTCGGTTCGTCGGCCAGGACGATCGCCGGGCGCCCGACGAGGGCGCGGGCGATCGCCACCCGCTGGCGCTCCCCTCCGGAGAGCTTGGTCGGCTTGAACGTCGCCCGATGCGACAGGCCGACCCGTTCGAGCGCCTCATCGGCGCGCGTGTACCGCTCGGCGGCGGGGGCGCCGGCGTAGAGGAGCCCGTCGGCGACGTTCTCGCGCACCGTGGCATGCTCGGCCAGGAAGAACTGCTGGAAGACGAACCCGATCTTCCGGGCACGCAGTCGCGACAGCTCGCGGTCGCCCAGCCCCGCCGCGTCGATCCCGCCGATGCGGACCACGCCGCTGGTGGGCCGCTCAAGCGTGCCGATGACGTGCAGCAGCGTGGACTTGCCCGACCCGGAGGGCCCGACGATCGCGACCAGCTCACCCCGGCGGACGGAGAAGGACACCCCTCGCAGAGCGACGACCGGGGGCTCCTCGCCGTAGACCTTGGTGACCTCGTCGAGCTCCAGTACCGCGTTGCTCATATCGACGGCACCACGACGGAATCGCCTGCGCGGAGCTCGCCCTCGACCTGGACTCTTCCCCCGCCGGTGTCGAACAGGCCGAGCCTGACGGCGACCAGCTCGCGTCGCCCACCTGGGCGCACGACCTCGACGGCGAACCCGCCGCCGGACTTGCCGACCAGCGCGGTCACCGGGACGCTCAGGGCGTTGGCCACGCCCTTGGTGGTGATGTCCACATCGACCGGGGCCTGGTCGAGCCTCCGTGCCTTTGCAGGGTCGTCAAGGATGATGAAGGTCGGGATGGTCGCGTCGGCTGCGGTGCTGCCTTGTCCGGCGGGGGTCTGGGCGTCCCGTCCGAACCCCACGACCCGCCCCG
>JAWVFY010000446.1:0-2722 GCA_033855575.1 Solirubrobacteraceae bacterium | reverse complement strand
CCTTGGCCGGCTCCGACCGCTTGCCCGACAGGATGATCGGCTCGCCGGCGTTGATCGAGCGCACGATGTCGCGCTGGCTGGGCACCAGGACGTCGGGCGCCCGGCCCAGGATCGCCACCACGTCGGCGTGCGAGATCCCGACGCTCGTGTCCGCCCGGTTGAGCAGTAGCCGGATCCGCTCCCTCGGGTAGCCCATCAGGTCGAGCGTCTCGAGGCCGAGCTTGGTGTTCTTGAGCGACGGCGCGTCAAGCATCCCGACCATGCACATCGAGCTCGACGCATCGATCGTCGCGATGACCTCCGGGGAGAACCCCGGCGCGGTGTCCACGACGACGTAGTCGTGGGTCAGGCGCAGCAGCGCGTAGAGCTCGCGCAGGAAGTCGACGTCGATGCTCCCGGCCTGGTCGGGGCGCAGCGGTGCGAGCAGCACCTCCACGCCCGAGTCGTGGACGGTCAGGTAGTCGCGGACCTTGGCCGCATCGAGCGATCCGCCGGCGGTGGCGAGGTCGTAGATGGTGCGCTCCGGCTGAAGGCCGAGCGTCAGCCCGAGGTCGCCGAACTGCAGGTCGAGGTCGACCAACGCCACCCGCTGGCCGGACTGCACCAGACCGATCGCCAGGTTCGCCGACGTCAGCGTCTTGCCGATGCCGCCCTTCGGGCCGAGCACGCAGATCAGCCGCCCGCCGCGCTCCTCCTCGGCCACCGCCCCAGCATGGTGCCGGGCCAGCGCCTTCTGGAGCGCGAAGAACGTATCCGCCGCCGGCGCGTCGGTCGCGTTGAGCATCACGACGTCGTCGGCCCCGAAGTCGAAGACCTCGCGCGTGAAGCTGCTGTCGGCCCCGGCGTAGACCACAACCACCGGGCGATCGGGGCGCTCGCGGGAGGCGCGAGCGATGAACTCGAGCGCGGCCGTGGAGTGGCCACCGCAGGCCACCACGACGACATCCGCCGTCCCCGCGAGGTCGGTGTCGGTCGTCGCAGTGGTCTCGACGACCTCCACCACCTCGATGCCGGGATCGCCGAGCACCGTGTCGAGCAGGCCGGCGTCGACGGCGTCGTCGACCGCCACCAGCGTGCGGAAGGGCGTCGTCGCCATCAGCGTCCACCCGCCACGTTCCCGGCGGTGACCGTCACCGGCCGGTCCTGCTTGGCGCCGGTGACCGGCCGCAGCGCGAACCAGATGTGTCCGTTGTCCTGCGCGAACGCGAGCTTCGCCGCATCCCGGTCGGAGACCTGGACGATCACGCCGCTCGGGCTCGGGGCGCTGTCGCCGAGCGCCGCGCTGCCCGCCACACCCGGCGCCTGAAGGACCAGCACGTTCTGCAGCATCGTCGTAATGGCGCCACCGTTGCCGTACAGGACGTCGACGTGGTCGCCCCCACGGATGGTCCCGGTCAGGCCGTGCTGGGAGTCCAGGTTGAGGGCGATCGCCCGCTGGGTGCCCGTCAGCTTGCTCCGCAGCCCGTCAGCGCCGACCGCGAAGTCGGCGGCCGTCACCTGCTGGCCGGGGTAGATGTCGTGCGTCGCCACGGCGCCGCTGACCGCCGCCGCGCTGGCAAGCGCGCCCGGCAGGACGTCCTTCTGGGCGATCGAGCCCGGCTTGAAGAAGTTGCCCGTCGCGGCGATGTCGCCGGCCGTGCCGGCCGGGATCAGCCGCTGGGCCACCAGAACGGGGATCGCCTGGGTGTTGTTCTTCAGGTTCGTCTTGTACTTCTGGAGGTAGGCGATGAGGATCACCGCGGCGATCGCAGCGGCGATGACAGCAGCCGTGATCGCCCCTCGGCGGGTGGAGAGATAGCGACGGAGGGGGTCCGGCTTCCCGCGCTTCTGGACGGCTTCCATGATGTTTCTCCTGGCTCTTGATCAGTCGACGAGGGTGGAGATGCAGGGCAAGACCAGACTGAAGTCGCAGTCCTGGTCCGAGGGGGTGGCTTGTTGCACGTCCCCATTGACGAAGTATCCGTAGATGTCACCGGCGTTGGCCGTAGGGGGCAAAACGTCATTGCATTGGTCGCGCGCGCCAGATTGGACAGCCCAAGCCGTGATGTAGAACTCGCCGAAGCCGGTGATCCGGACCGGGACGTTGTTGCTGCCGGGCCAGCGGAAGATCGTGAACAGCGTCACCAACCGCGGGTCCCCGTTCTGGGGCCCGCCCGGGGACGACCACTGGTTCGGGTACGGGCATCCGGTGGTCCCGCCCTCAAGGCGTTGGCTGACGGCGTCACCGATGTTGTTGCCGTTGGTCCCATTGCCGTTGCGAACGCCAACGCACCACGTCGGCGCCTGTTGCGTGCCCACCACAGCGACCGTGCAGGGGTCGCTGTCGGTGGCCGCACGGAACCACTGCCCGGCGCACACGGGCGGTGGGTTCGTGACCGGTCTTGTGTTCGGGTCGGAGCTGAAGTCGTCGACCAACCCGGCACTGGACTGGTCGCCGTCGCAGCTGACGGTGTTGCCCTGGTTGCGCAGCAGCGTCGGTGTGGCTGACGAGCCGGCCGCGACCGGCTGCAGGAGGTCCGCGAAGTGGACCGACACGTGAAAGGTGTGGTCGGCGCAGTTGCTCGTGCACAGCGCCTCGCTGTAGGCATCGCCGGTGGCGTCGGTCAGGGTCAGCTTGTCGAGATTCCCGGATGCTGTCGGCGTCGCCGTGAACACGCGCTGCACGGCCCGCGCCGAGCTCCAGGAGCACGGGCTGCTGCCGCCGCAGTTATTCGTGCCGTTG